>JAUIHB010000328.1 GCA_030432465.1 Gammaproteobacteria bacterium | reverse complement strand
TAATTAATACCCGCAGAAAAAAGTAAACGCTTTTGTGGAACAGAGATTGTTCGATAAGCACTACGATCAAAGCCATGTTCAGGCCAATTCACCGGAACCGTAGAACCATCATCATTTACATGCCAGTTAGTTCCACCAGGAACCAAAAACATACCTTCACGAGAGTAAGAGCTTGGGTTGTAATCATAGTAAGTCCCTTCACCAGTGATATCGTAAAAATTGTCAGTGATACCCCGCTCACTCGACTTTAATCCTGTTTCTTCATTGTAAGCAAAATGAAAAACCGAACTTCCTTTCCCTTCAGCAAATTCTGAACCCGCAGTCAGAGTAAACTTATGTTTATCGCCACCACCTTGATCAGAGAACCCTGACTGTACATCAATGGCTACACCGTCAAAATTTTGTTTAGTAACAATATTCAATACCCCAGCAACCGCATCAGAACCGTAAACGGCAGAAGCGCCTCCAGTGATAATCTCTACTCTTTCAATTAAATCCGTTGGAATGGTATTCATATCCACGGCTGAAGAACCGGGAACCCCAGAAACATAACGGCGCCCATTAACTAATACCAAGGTTCTTGCGTCTCCTAGATTACGCAAGTTCACAGTATTGATACCAGAATTTTGTACATTAAAGTTTGAGTTTTGGCTACTAATGCCAGAAATCCCTACAGATGGCGTGGTACGTAACAAATCGACAATATTTGTCACACCACTCGCCGCAATGGCATTTTCATCTAGCGTTGTAATTGGAACTGGCGTACCTAAATTACCCCTTTTAATCCGCGATCCAGTAATAACCAGTCGTTGTGTTTGCTCGCTATCCGAAGCTTGCTCTTGCTCTGCCGCACTGACATTTAAGGCAGTGAATGCACCAAAGGTCAATGAAGTCGATAAGGCAAGGCTTAAACACCTGGCCAATGGTTTTAATCTCAGCATATTAATATACTCCTGTAAGATTATTGTTATATTGAATATTTGTATAGTCCCTAGAATTGACTCTTCCAGCCTTACGGAAATCCCCCAGACACTAAAGGTACTACCGTTTAACAGCAGGTGGTTCAACACTAACGACTAGAAACTAGCATAATTTATGCGAAAATAGTAATAATTAAGATTTATTTAGGATATATTCAAGAATTCCAAGGATCTATCTAAAAATTCTAACAAGTAGAGGATACGGTGTGATTTAACCACTCAGAAAAAATGACTTTTAATCAGATTAAATGTATTAAAAGTCATTAATCCTATTTATTTTGCAATAGAGGTCACAGGAGACAAACGAGAAACTTTTGGCCATTTTCGCTTTTTAAGTACAAAACTCAACAAACCTGATAACACCATGATGGTGCCAATCAAGCCAAATGCGAATAGCAGTATGACGTAAAAAACCGGTAAATTATGCCCAGTATGTAGTGGAACCAGAATGGTGTATATTTTTTGACTAAAACTGAGTGTTTCAAAACGGCTAGTTTCTATGAGAGTAGATGACTTTTTATCAATTTTTACACTACTCTGAGCAAGCCCAAACCAACTATCAGGCGAAACAAAACGAAAACTATAAATTTCAGGTTGATTACTATTTCTTTCAGTGTTTTTTGGGTTACCTCCTCTGGGAGGTCTGGGGTAACGTATCTGAGTCAATTGTGAGCCTTCTGGCATTTGTGCGTAAGCCGCATTGATCCATGCTTGCCAATTGTTTTCCAATGAAAGAGGTTTAAGTGGTGTTTGCTGCTTGTTATTAACATTAAAAATTTGTTGTGCAATTTGTCTGTAAGTAATAGTAGCACCAGTCAACGATAGTACAATCACAGCAACCAAAGTAATCACCCCACTTGTCATGTGAGAATAATAATAATGTTTACGTTTTTTTCCTTGAGGAACGACATCTTTAACTTTAAAAGATTTACGTAAAGGCCACCAGATCCATAATCCTAAAAGACTTAAAATCAAGGCAATTAACCCAACCCAAACAGCGTAATATTTACCTTCAACACCTAAAAATCCTTCTTTACCCAATAAAAAATTTCGATGCAGCTGAAGTACTGTGCGAAAGAAAAATGCTTCTTCGTTTTCTTTATGAACAACCTGAGAGGGATCATCAATTGCGTAAGTCCAACTTTCTTTGCGTGAAGCAACTCGAAAATAAGGTGTTTCTTCGGTAGGCAAAACTATTGAGCGAACACCTTTCTTTCCTTCAGTAATAGTGGAAATTACAGCGGCTTTTTCTGCGCTAGATATCTGCTTGAAAGAATAATTTGAGTTATATTGTGCTTGTTCATATCGCTCAAGTAACTCATCGATAGCAGTTAAACAACCTGAACCAAACATAACAACAAACAATATTCCCACTGGAAACCCAAGCCAACGGTGTAATGTAGTTAAAATTTTTTTCACAGAAAAATTCTCCACTTCAGTCTTACCACTGAATACTTAAAAAATTATTTTTTATCAAAGGATATCACTCATTAATCGTATTATTTATCAAATAATACTTACAAGCGTCCTAAATTTTCTAAAGACTGAATATTAGCTTGCACATCAGTTCGCGCGGGATTAGCTTGAACGACTAGTCGTAAAACTCGCAAAGCTTCTGTATAGTTTTTTCTATCAATTTCCAACTGTGCATGATTCAACAGTGCTCTTTCCTTAAACAGAGGTAATGCTGCGGCTCTCACATAAAAAAGTAATGCGCGGTCGGCTTGCTCTTGCTTACGTAGAATTTTGGCCAAACTTAAGAGTGCTTCTCCATTGGTTGGGTCAGCTGCAATCGCCTTTTTTAATTGTTTATGTGCACGTTTTAACTCTCCTTTACTTAATGCAATCTGAGCATCGTAAACATCAAAACGAGACTGAGTGATTGCAGGAAGACGTACTTTTTTTTGTTTAAGTGATCTTAAAATTTTATTCAGTTGATGCCAATCTTGCTGATAGGCTAACCATCCGCAAATTTGCTCAACAACTTCAATTTTATTCTGGCTACCTTGAATCAATTGCTGAATATTATCGGCAAGTAAAACTACCGCCCTTTTAGGACTACCGTTTTGAATATGTAACTGAGCAGCAGTAGCAATATTTTCAGCACTATTTTCGCCTAAGCCTAAAGCAACCTCTAAACTACTCAGAGCTTGTAGCGAACGCTCTTGTTTAAGAGCAATTTGTCCACGTTGTAACCACAAATCTGGATTATCTGGATCGCTTTGCAATGCTTCTTCAAGCAGTGCTTGAGCTTGATCAAATGCTTGAGCTTTAATAAGCGCGTAAAGCAACCCCTGATGCCATTGAGTATTATCAGGATCTAACAATAAGGCATACTGATAACCCGCTACAGCACTTGCTGCTTTATCCAGTTGCAAATTAACAAAAGCTAACTGTCCATAAACCTGTGCGTCAGCGACGCCTAATTCAATACTACGTGTTAGATGCTGACGTGCTGGTTGGTAACGTTTATCAAGCATATAAACCAGACTTAAACTGCGATGAGCCAGCGCTAAATCAGGTACACTTTTTAATGCTGCTTTTAATGCTGTTTCTGCTTCTTTAATTTTACGCATATTGAGTAAAACTTGCCCACGCAAAAGTTGTAATGCAGCACTATCATTTTCTAAACTGCGTTCCGCAAATGCTTGTAAAACCTCTGCGTGTTTTTGTTCTGCGAGTAATGGTTGAATTTTTCTCGCAAAAGTACTTTCATTTGAACTAAGCTGTGCGTCAGTTTTTGAAGCATACTGATTATTTAATAAAAACTCCCATCGGGGTTCTTGAAGTTTTATATTGATTGCAGCCTCGCATAATGGAAAACCACTCAACAATAAAAACGTGATCATATAGTGCGATGGATTAAATTTTTTCAACATCTTTTTCTCTATGGCTCGTTAGCTATCTTGATTCAATTTCTACAGGCCAGATAAATCTGGCGCGTACTGGTTGATTTTCTTTTTGTGGTGCAGTAAAACGGCTAGTTCTCACTAAGCGTTGGATTTCGCTGATCAATTCGGGATGTGGATTTTCGACAATATCCACTAGCGCAACCTCTCCTGACTCATCGATAATTACATCTAATTTAATAAGAACGCGATTAATTCCCTGACGACTTAAACTCTTTGGAAAAGTCATTCGCAAAGGTGTAAGCAAACTAGGCATACTATCTAAATCATTCAGCTCAAAAGCATCCCAATCAATTTCGAGCGATTGCCACTGAGTTTGTTGTGGATCAATAATCGGTATTTCCGGCTTGCTGATTTCAACACGCTGCTCTATTTCAATCGTTTGAATCGAAGGCCCTGCCCCCTGTACATCTAATATAAGAGGTGTTTCAGTCACTGCTTGCTGAGTTACAGGCGGTGGAGGCGGAGGTGGCGGAGGTGGCGCTAAAGAGACTTCTC
>JAUIHB010000327.1 GCA_030432465.1 Gammaproteobacteria bacterium | reverse complement strand
GTCTACGTGTGCGTAGTGACGTCCTTCAGTTTCATATTCAACGTGTGACGTTGAAATCGTGATACCACGCTCTTTTTCTTCTGGAGCATTATCAATCTCAGCGAAGTTTTTCGCCGCACCACCGAAAGCAGCTGACAATACTGTACACATTGCAGCAGTCAGTGTGGTTTTTCCATGATCAACGTGGCCGATTGTTCCCACATTGACATGGGGTTTGGTTCGTTCAAATTTTTCCTTAGACATAAATGCCTCCAAAAAGAGTTTTAAGCAAATTACAAATTTAAAATTCAGCCTGACAAGGACAGAAACGCCCAAACATAGCTAAACCCGGAACAATTATTGATTGATCCGGGTGAAAATGGTGCCGATAACCAGAGTCGAACTGGTGACCTCACCCTTACCAAGGGTGCGCTCTACCGACTGAGCCATATCGGCGGTTTGTTCGAACTGGAGCGGGTAGCGGGAATCGAACCCGCATCATCAGCTTGGAAGGCTGAGGTTCTACCATTGTACCATACCCGCTGCGTAGGGCTTGCAGCGCCGCAAACCACTCTTTTTTACGACAAACAAATCATTTTACAACCAGAATCAGCTACAAACTGGTACATAAATTGTGGTGGTGGGGGGTGGATTTGAACCACCGAAGCTCGCGCGTCAGATTTACAGTCTGATCCCTTTGACCACTCGGGAACCCCACCAAATTTTTCTTAGAAACTGCTATGGCAATTTCAGCGAGCCGCGAATTCTGACAAGTTACTCCGCAAAAAGCAAGAGCTTTATCAAACAGCTACCTCGCACCTATCGAATACCTTATCCTAAAGACATGATACCTGATAAGAAATTAAGATCTTTTTTTAAACATCTTAACTAATAAAACTGGTGCCGACTGAGGGACTCGAACTCTCGACCTACTGATTACAAGTCAGTTGCTCTACCATCTGAGCTAAGTCGGCATACCTAAAACAAACAAGTCTGCTTGAGTAGGGACGCGAATTCTAAATAGATCTTTCTAAATGATCAACGAGTTTTTTTGTTTTTTTTTATTTTTTTTAATTATCTATCTTAAACTTCTGATTAATAAGATTTTTTGGTTACAAATCAATCAAGTTTTTTAAATGATTCTAGTAAACTAGCAAATCTCTGTGAAACGCTTAGCAAGCCCTTCAAAAACTAACTTAGCATGATAGTTGAGTTTCGGTGTATCAAGGTGATTAACCCAATATTCAGCGCCACCACCAGTAAAAACCCAGTATGGTTCTTCTTGAAGAGTTCTTTTTTCTTTTTGCATACTTTGTTGAGATATATAAGGCTGAATAAACTGATTAATATCATTCACAAGCCCATCCAGATAGGTTCGGAGCAAATAATGAATTCCAGCATGAACACAATCAGTTGTTGATTGACCAAGCTGATAAAACTGATTGGTCAATTCTCTGTGCTCTGCCCTCACTTGTCCTGTTTTTTGTAAAGACGCATGCAATAAATCCCACCCAGGAATAATATGCCCACCAAGATGCTTTTGATTAAGAATGACATCAAAAGTTACCGCAGAACCAACACTGATAACGACAACTTGCGACGCATAACTCGCAGCAGCAATAACACCGAGCCAGCGATCAATACCTAACAACTGTGGTTCATCGTAGGCACAAATCACACCACAAGCTTCACTTGAAGTTTTAGCAAAAACGACATCTTCACAATAAGCACTAAGAATAGACCACAATTGCTCGTTATCGTCTTTGCAACGCACAGAACTAATAAGCACCTGATTTAACGTTAGCTTATCGCAATAGTCTTTTAACTGTTGTAATGACTCAAGCCTTACAGATGTCGCTTTATGTATACTTTCCTTATTAAGCGAAGCCACTAACATGGCTTTTAAGAAAGTATTTCCCCAATCAACTAATAAAATCATAGATATTGCCTGTCACGATTATTTTTTACTGGATAATGCTCGTAAACTTACTTCACCAGAATAAAAAACTTGTACGCTATTATCCACTGCAACTTGCAAAGCCCCGTTACTTTCAATTCCCACTTCTTTACCTGATACTTCACCTTTTAAGGTGTGCACAACTACAGGTTGTAAATAATAAGCACTCAATTTTGGCCAATTGGCAGCAAAGTTAGTGAAACCCTGATGCAAATATTGCTTAAGATCTTTTTCCAAGTCAGCGAGTAACATCCCTAATAATTGGTTACGAGTAATTGAGTCAGGAATAACTTCAGTTAAGTTAGCCCATGGCTGATCAATCAAATGACCTTGAGTCTGCTGCATATTCCAATTAATTCCAACCCCAATATTCAAGAAGCTACTATCATTACTTTCACCGCTGGCTTCGACCAAAATCCCAGCCATTTTCCGATTTTGATATAGTAGATCATTTGGCCACTTAATTTTAACCTGCTCTTCACTGGTAACCAGTTGGTTGATTGATTGAGTCAAGGCCATACCTATCACCAGACTCAATCCACCAAGAGCACTCAAACCTAAAGGCAGCTCTAAACCAATAGAAAAATAAAGGTTAGCACCAAATGGCGAAATCCAAGGCCGTCCTTTTCGTCCACGCCCAGCGGTCTGATGTTCAGCAATACACACTCGACCTTTACCCGGATTTTTGCGCCACTGTTGAACCAGATAATTCGCAGTTGAGTCAATACTGGAAACCACCTCAATTTCCTGAAATAAGTTTGAACTTCCTTGCAATTTATGACTTAAAGCTTGTTGGATTGAGGCCTGATTTAACAAAGATAGTCCACCGGGAATTTTATATCCTTTACCTCTGACAGAATAAACCTCTAATTGCCATTGTTGGAGCGTTTGGATCAACTTCCAGACGGCAGCCCGAGATACCCCCAACTGTCTGGCTAAGACCTCACCAGAATGAAAGTTTCCGTCGGCTAACATTTGTAACAGGTGATTGATTTTATGCTCACTTTTTCCAGTCACAATTCATTTCCAATGTTATTTATTTCAGATATCAATGACTTATTAGAATTCTCACAACGCTTAAAAATTTCAAAAATCATGAAATACTTAGCTCAAAGAGCTTCCATCAACCTAAAAGAAGACTCACCTATCACTCGAACTTCAGGTTCAAGTCTGACTTTAAATAAACCATAGATTTCTGTTTGTACTTTCTGAGCTAACCTGAGAATTTGATTACCATCACTTTCGCCATAGTTAACCAAAACTAATGCCTGATGCTTATGAACACCAACTTTACCCAGCGTAAAGCCTTTAAGTCCCGCCTGCTCGATAAGCCAACCCGCGGCCAACTTCATGTGCTCGTCAGCCGGATAAGCAACTATATCTGGGTATTTTTTCAGTAAATCTTCATATTTCACTTTGGTCACAACAGGGTTTTTAAAAAAACTTCCAGCATTGGGCAAAACTAGAGGGTCAGGAAGCTTCTCTCGACGAATTTCACAAACTTTTGACATAACTTCCCCTGGCGTGACTGATGGTTGATTCTGGAAAAACTCTTTTAAAGGACGATAGTTAAGGCAAAGTTCAGGTATTTTTTTCAAATTAAACTCGACCGAAGTAATCAAAAATAAGCCTTGCCCTTCGCGCTTAAAAACACTATCACGATAATCGAACTCACACTCATCAGCTGTCATTTCCTGTACTTGGCCATTGACCAAATTTATACCAGTGACTTTATGTATAAATTGTTTAACCTCTACTCCGTAAGCACCGATATTTTGCACGGGCGCAGCTCCGACAGTGCCTGGGATCAGCGCTAAATTCTCCAAGCCATACCAACCATTGTTAAGACTATATTCAACAAATTCATGCCAATTTTGAGAAGCTCCTACACGTACTCTGACTTGATTTTCCTCTTCAGCAACAACAGTAATACCAAAAAATTGCGGATAAATAATCAAGCCATCATATTCACCAACCAGCAATAAATTACTACCGCCACCAAGTATAAAGCGCTGCTCAAAAGTCTGAATTAAGGACAAATTCTCAATAACCGATTCAACAGAGTCTACTTGAATAAAACTCTGAGCTATTGCTTTAACAGAAAAGGTGTTCAACGGTTGTAATTCAACTTGGGTTACCAGTTCACTCAACTTTTGCTACTTCCTTTAATCAACCAATTAATCTCAATACAGGTTCTCTATTCTACACTAGGCCTATCCTTCAAAATAGCTCGCTACGTGTAATTCTAAGGATAATCCTATCAGATAAATCACTGATAAATAGAATAGTATGAGAAGGTATTCACATTATCAGTTTGTGATTGTCTCTAGGATTAACTACTGGTATTTACCCCGTAAACCTGTCAAGTTAACGGTTTGTTGTAACATTATCGCCTATTAAAGAGTCATAACAATTAGAAGTACTAAATGAAACTTACGCTCTTTACAAAGCGACATTGTTAAACCGGCGAAACTCATTTA
>JAUIHB010000326.1 GCA_030432465.1 Gammaproteobacteria bacterium | reverse complement strand
AGAACAAGGGTTATTCATCGACTTGTTTTAATATAATCTTATCTCCACCAGAAGACAAAGCCTCATGTAACGCCATGTGTGCCGACTCAAACCAGCGGTGTGCATCCCAACCATGAGACAATTCACTCATACCAATACTAATCGACATGGGCGTGTCTTGATGTTCGCGATGAAAAGACAATTGTGCAAACTGAACTCGAATATCATCCAGAATGACCATCCAATCATTACACAAACCTGTCGTAAAAATCACACCCAACTGCCCAGTTTCCAGGTGACCGATAAAATCGGTTTTACGCAAGCGTTTTTTGAGTAATAGGGCCAATTGCTGAATAGCTACATTAATTGCAGTAAAATGCGTTCCTTTAATCAACTCTTCATTCTGATCAATTTGCAAAATAGCCATTGCTGTATTACCAGTACCCCGAGACATACGTGCTGACTCGACCAATACTTGCTGTTTAAAGTATTTGCTGTAAGCAAGGCCTGTATCTGGGTTACTACCTATCTGTGGATTCAATTCACGATAGCGGTGGCAATAGAGTTTAGCTAAAAATTTTAACTGCTCTTTTTCGACAGGCTTAACCACAAATGAAGTTCCACCAGCCATCAACGCTTGATTTTGTTTAGTTAAACTTTCTTCTGCTGACAAGAAAATAATCGGTAAGCTTGCGTATCGCGGCATCTGGCGAATAATTCGAGTCAACTCAATACCTGAGCAGGTAGGCATTTGCATATCCATTAATACAATTTCAGGCTCAAATCCACGTAAAGCCTCTAGCAATACTTTAGGATTACTCACCACACGGATCTCAAAGTGCCCTTTACCTAGGACTTTTTCATAATAGCGAGCCTGTGCTTTTGAATCTTCCATGACTAAAACACGATAAGGGGAATCAGCATGAATGTCATATTGGCACTCGATATGCTCCAGCAGCCCAGATAAAGAAAGCGGCTCGACCATAAACCCCGTACCACCACTGCGCAAGGCTAATAAACGCTCAACTTGATTGTCTTCTTCAGCAGTAAAAATAAGTGGAGTACGTTCTTCTTCCACTTCATTATCAGGTAATTGCTCATTTTGATCTGCAAATTTAATTGGCGCAACAATAATGCTACCCGCGATTTCAGTGCCTTTTTGACGTGCATCATCAATACTGGCCGCCATGCAAACATCAACTCCCAGCGATTCAAATTTTTCATGTAAATCTTGAAAACGCTGACCAGATTCACTCACAAAAATAATCGTATTTTTGTCTAAGTAAAGACCGTGATCCTGTGCGCTATCTCCAGTGGCTTCAGAATCATCTTCAGTTTCAACACCTTCACTGGCTTCCGGCGCTGGCTGTTCAGCAGATTCTATAACAGGTTCATCAATTATCGGCTTTTCTTTTTCTGGTCTAACGCCAAGCTCAAGTTTTTCAGAGTGCTCTAAAAGCTTGCGTGCGAGACGCTTTAGCAAAGGCTTTTGAGTTTCGAGAGAATCATCACTGAGCGATAACTGTTTAAGTAGCTTATTAAGTAGGTTTGCAGTTGAGTTAAATTCTTGTGCGATACATGCTTCTCGAGTTTTATTCACTTGAGAAAACAAAGCTTTCACCCTTAACGGATCAATTTTTTGCGTTAGCATGTCAGTTAAAAGGCGTGAAAATTGTCGCAGTTTTACCGGAGTTCTCCGCATAAATTGCTGGTTCACTTCATGATTAATTGAGCTTTCAGACATTAGATTAAAACTTTACCATTGATAAATTAAGTGGATATCGACCTTATGCAGCCTACCTTCTATCGCATACAAGAATAAATAATTGTATACACAATACTAAAATAACCTGAAATAGTGATATTTTAATAATAGCATGGTTTAATTTTTATGAAATGCTAATTGATAGACAGGATAACAGGTGAAAAGCATTGAATTTGCTAAAAGTATCCCCATTAAGTGAGCTAAATACGGTGAAATTCCCAAAATCCATCTCTCACCGTTCAAATAGCACCAGGGAGCAATTTTGCGATTTCTTTTGTTACTTTTTATTTTAGTGCCAATTATTGAAATTGGTGTATTCATCCAAGTGGGCGATCTATTAGGCTTAATGCCAACGATACTCATTGTCTTCATCACCGCAATTGTTGGTGTTAACTTATTGAAAAAGCAGGGCTTAAAAGCTTGGACAGATATTCAGCTCAGTTTGGCTCAAGGCAAAATACCAGCAGTTGAAATGGCCTCTGCAGCACAACTTTTATTTGCGGGTGCTTTACTCCTCACTCCCGGCTTTGTTACTGACGCAGTTGGCTTTAGTTTAATGATACCCAGTGTAAGAGAGCATGTTGCTAAGTTACTGATTAAGCGATGGCAAGTTAACCCATCCTACAAACATTATCACGCCAGTTATTCCACACAACAAACATTCCATACCCATGAAAGTTCCAGTGACGTATTCAATGATCCTCGAACCTCAAAAGGTACAGATAATGGACGAATTATTGAAGGCGAGTATGAAGATCAGTCCAAAAAGCACTAATTTTCAACGCTCAACAACTTAATCCTCACTCGTTACTTGCATCAATTGGGGCGAGTAACGCCTCCCAATCCATTTGGGTTAAAGATAGTTGCTCAGCACTTTCTTTATATAACTGCTCAGCAAGTTCGCCTTTATGCTTTTGCATCAGGACTATTTTTTCTTCTACCGTTCCCTGAGTTATTAATTTATACACAAACACTGGTTTATCTTGCCCAATTCGATGGGCTCTATCGCTGGCCTGATTTTCAGCCGCAGGATTCCACCAAGGATCAAAGTGGATCACCGTATCCGCTTGAGTTAAATTTAACCCCGCTCCACCTGCTTTTAAGCTGATGAGAAAAACAGGTATTTCACCTTGCTGGAACTCATCAATCAGTTGAGAACGGTTAGTTGATTGTCCAGTTAGCTTTAAATAACGGATTTTTTGCTCTGTGAGAGTTTTCGCAATAATATCCAACATACTGGTAAATGATGAAAAAATTAACACTCGCCGATTATTTTCAATTAATTCAGGAATTTTTGTATTCAACCAATTCAATTTGGCTGATAGTTGCTTAGCCTCTACTTTGGATTTTGCCTTGTTCACCTCAATCGTTTCTTGAGTATCTATATCTGGTGCGTTATTACGCTTAAGATTCATCAGTTGAGCATGACAACACACCTGACGTAACCGCAAAAGAGCATTACTGATTGCTATCGCATTCTTTTTGCCGCCATGTAATACTTTTTGCACTTGCTCTAGCATACTTAATCGAATTGATTCATAGCGATCAGTTTGTAAGTCCGTTAATTCAATCAACGTATTAATCGTCGTTTTTTGTGGTAAATCCGCTGCAACTTTTTCTTTCGTTCTGCGCAACATAAAAGGAGCAATGCGTTGAGCAAGCTGCTGCTGACGCTGATAATCATTTTCTTTTTCAATCGGTAACCTGAATAGGCGCCTAAACTGTGCCTGTTCACCCAAAAAGCCAGGCATTAAAAAGTTAAATAGTGACCAAAGCTCACCTAAATGATTTTCTAATGGTGTACCACTCAAACACAAGCGATGGTTCGCCTCAAATTGAAAAACGGTACGCGCAATTTTGCTACTCGCATTTTTAATAGTTTGTGCTTCATCGAGAATCAATAAATACAGTTGTAGCTCATTTAACAACTTGGCATCTCTTGCCAAAATACCATAACTAGTAATAATTAAATCACTTTGTGACAATTCTGCTTGTTTTTGCTGGCGCTTATTACCAGCCCATTGCAAAACTTTAAGCTCAGGAGTAAAGCGTCGGCATTCATTAAACCAATTGCCTAAAAGACTGGTTGGCGCCACAACTAACGCAGGCCTGATTAAACGACCTGCATTTTTTTCAATTTGAATATGCGCCAGAGTTTGCAGCGTTTTTCCCAACCCCATATCATCCGCCAGAATCCCCCCCAGATTTTCCGTCACCAAAAACTGTAACCAATTGACCCCCTGATGTTGATAATCACGTAATGTTGCATGAATATTATCGGGCAAAGGAATTTCTGGCGGTTCATTAGCCAGAGATAATCGCATCGCTTTTTGTTTCAACCACTCAGCATCCTGCCAACGTGTGTCACTTCCCATTTGCTGTTGCAACTCCGACAGTCTCGCAAACTGTGACACAGGCAATCGAAGTCGCGCATTTTTATTGAGCGGCTTGTTTTCAGTTAACTCTAATAAACAAGAAATGATGTTATATAAACGCTGACTGGACAGCTTAACCGATGAGCCATCGTCTAACGTTAAGCTAAAATCGGCTAAATCAGACTCGGTGATTTCACCAGACTGAATTTTATCTAACGATAGCCGACCAGACTCAATCGCTTCAACTAAATAAGGCAACATGTTCACTTGTCTGTCACCCAGCCGGATGCCTATATCCAGCTCAAACCAGCTTCCCATC
>JAUIHB010000325.1 GCA_030432465.1 Gammaproteobacteria bacterium | reverse complement strand
CCAGATTTATTAGATCATCCATTTCTAGAAGGAATGCCAGGTAAATCAATTGCAAAGAACTCGAGAAAAACGTGGTCTGATGGGAATGCTCTCGGTTGGGATTCAAATCCCTCGGAAGAATTTCTGTTTGACAGCAAAAAAGCGAATTCCTCTGAAAAGGACTTGTCAAATAGCTCTTCATTATCAAGACAGCTATCTGAAAGTGGCAAAACTTCCAATACACCGAAAGATGGTTCCGAATCCACTGTTTCGATTTTAAAGAATAAACAGAATGAGATAATACCTTTCAATGCCTAATTTTCACAGGTCTATTGATGAAATTCAATTTCTTTTCAGGAAAAACACACCATATTTTTATCATAAATATGGTTAGATAAATAAGAAGTAGGTCTTTTCAACTAGATATTACCAATTTATATAAACATAAAAAGATATGAATCGAGAAAAATCTTAATAATTACTCATATAAAACGATATCCTTGCCAGCTTCTTGTGCTCGTAAAAGTAACGCCTCACTACTTTCTAGTAACTCATTTAAATTCATTTTTCCCTGTGTATAACAAAAACCAACACTAACACTTATATGCCTTATTTCATTATAAAAAGCAAAGCCTTGATCTCTTACCATATCCTGAAAATCATTCATCTGCATATGACAGTCGTCTAAGCTGTTCCCCCATAAAAAAATAGCAAATTGAGTTAAATTTAACTTTGCAGTATAAAAAGATTCGAATTTTTCATTTAATAAATCTGCAACTTTTTTTAAAACAGGCTCCCCATACTCACAATGAATGGTATTAAAGTCTTTAAAATCATCTATTTCAATTAAAGCTAAGGTGTAATCAAGCTCCTTTTCACAACATTCCTCAATTTTTGTTATTACATTTTGAAAAAACACAGATCTTTTATAAAGTCCGGTAACTTCATCAAAATACTGGTTTGCTTTTAATTGTTCTACCGACTCCATCAACTCAATATTGTGTAAAACTCGACAATAAAACTCTTCTTGATTAAAAGGCTTTCGTAAAAAATCGTTAGCACCATTTTTTATAAATTTAGTCGAAAGGGCAGCATCTCCCTCTCCAGACAATCCGATAATAGTTAAATCATGCTTTTCATATTTACCACGAATCAATTTAACCAATTCAAATCCATCAATATCAGGCATATGATAATCAGTTATAACTAATCTAATTTCAGGTTGTTCAACCAACTTTCTAATTGCCTGCTTAGCACCTGAAGCTTGTACTACCTGAAATTGATATCGGATTAATAAGCTTGCTACATGCTTTCTGGCAACGACAGAGTCATCAACAACTAAAACTTTTAAAGTGTGATTTCGAGATAATCGCGTAATTAATTTAATCGCATAACTATAAGAATATCGGTTTTCCTTAACAACATAATCAACGACTCCCTTTTGCATTAAATTCTTACATAAAGTTTCATCCATACTTGCAGTTAAGACAATTGTTGGTATTTTATTTTTTAGCATGACATCAACAATTTCACCGTTAGGCGAATCAGGCAAGTTTAAATCAACAACTGCTGCAAAATAGTTTTCTTTTGTTTCCTTTATAAAAGACTCAGCTTGTGCAAAAGATTCGGCAATATCAGCACAAAACTCGCTATTTTCCTGGAGCAGTCGGCGAATTACTTTGATCACAATTAAACTATCTTCAACAAAAAGTAGTTTTTTCACACCATCTCCATAATGAATAATTAATCAAACATAATTTCAGTAAACTTAAAGTGTAGTCAATCCCCATATTTTCACACGCTCACCGCCTTTAATTCAGCTAAAAATAAAGGAATATAAACCGAAGCTATGATGTATACCTTTCAGACATAGCCTAACCATCTAAAAATCGTGAAAAAACTTATTTTTAACTGTACAATTGCCTCTTATTTTGTTGAAGCGTAATAGCACCATCTAATATTACATAAAAACGACAACTCACTGTTTTTTGGAGAGGTTTTTTCACTCATGGCTGAATACACCCTGTTTACTTCTGAATCGGTATCAGAAGGTCATCCCGATAAAATCGCCGATCAAATATCTGATGCGGTATTAGATGAGATAATACGCCAAGATCCTAATGCTCGGGTCGCTGTAGAAACAATGGTAAAAACGGGCATGGCAATAGTAGCTGGAGAGGTCACCACTTCTGCTTGGGTTGATCTTGAAGATATTGTACGCTCAACTATTTGTGATATCGGATACACAAGTTCAGAAATGGGTTTTGATGGCAAAACCTGTGCTGTAATTAATGCCATAGGTAAACAATCTCCAGATATTAATCAGGGCGTTGATAGAGATACCAAAGAAAATCAAGGTGCTGGCGATCAAGGTTTAATGTTCGGCTATGCAACCAACGAAACAAAAACATTAATGCCGGCGGCTATCAGTTGGTCTCACCAGTTAGTTGCTCGTCAGGCACAGGTTCGTAAAAACGGTACCTTATCCTGGTTACGTCCAGATGCTAAAAGCCAAGTAACTTTACGTTACGAAAATGGAAAGCCGGTAGCCATTGATGCAGTTGTTTTATCAACCCAACACAACCCTGAAGTTTCTCAAAGCGACTTACAAGAAGCGGTACGAGAACTCATTATAAATCCAGTTCTACCGCAAGAACTGATTCATTCAGATACTAAGTTTCATATTAATCCTACTGGTTTATTTGTTATAGGTGGACCAGTCGGCGATTGTGGCTTAACAGGACGTAAGATTATTGTAGATACTTATGGCGGCTCAGCACACCACGGTGGGGGGGCATTTTCTGGAAAAGATCCTTCAAAAGTCGATCGTTCTGCTGCTTATGCAGGCAGATATGTTGCAAAAAATATAGTTGCTGCAGGGCTTGCTGAACGTTGTGAAATTCAAGTTTCTTATGCCATTGGTGTTGCCGAACCAACTAGCATTAGTCTGAATACTTTTGGCACAGCAAAAATTGATGAAGCAAAACTCATAGAGCTGGTTAAGAGGCACTTTGATTTAACACCTTATGGCATCATTAAAATGCTGGATTTAGTTAGACCGATATATAAAAGAACAGCAGCATATGGACATTTTGGTAGAGAAGAAGAAGATTTCAGCTGGGAAAAAACAGACAAAGCAGAAACACTAAAATCCGACGCAGGACTATAGTAATACATTATTTATTCTAAGTTATAAAACTATTGGCTAATTGAGGGGCGCTGCAGCAAAGCAATTTTTTACTTTGTCACGCTCAATTAGCTGTTCATTCATCACTTCAAGGGCGCTCTTATTTCTATTGGAGAGCAAATATGACTGTCAATAATGACTTTTATGTAAAAGACTTGTCGCTGGCTGACTGGGGTCGTAAAGAAATAGCCATTGCAGAAACTGAAATGCCGGGGCTTATCGCCATGCGCAAAGAGTTTGGCGATAGCAAACCATTGCAAGGTGCGCGCATTGCTGGATCACTGCATATGACTATTCAAACTGCAGTATTAATAGAAACCTTAATAGAGCTTGGGGCACAGGTTCGTTGGGCATCTTGTAATATTTATTCTACTCAAGATCATGCTGCTGCTGCAATCGCCGCCAAAGGTATTCCTGTTTTTGCTTATAAAGGTGAAACTCTCGAAGAATACTGGCAATTCACACATAACATTTTAGATTGGGGAAATGGCGAAACAGCTAATATGATTTTAGATGACGGCGGGGATGCCACATTAGCCGTTATTCTTGGTGCAAAAGCCGCAGCAGATATTAGCGTTTTAAACAATCCTGAGAGCGAAGAAGAAACTTTCCTATTTGCATCAATCAAAGCACAACTTGAAAAAGACGCGAGTTTTTATGCAAGAGCCAGCAAAAATATACAAGGTGTTACAGAAGAAACGACTACTGGTGTAATGCGTTTAAATCAAATGGCTAAAGAAGGTACATTGCCTTTTCCAGCGATAAATGTAAACGACTCAGTCACTAAGTCAAAATTTGATAACCTATATGGGTGTCGTGAATCTTTGTTAGACGGGATTAAGCGTGCTACTGATGTTATGATCGCAGGAAAAATAGCGGTTGTTTGTGGCTATGGTGACGTCGGTAAAGGTTGTGCTCAATCTTTACGTGGTCAAGGTGCAACCGTTTACATTACTGAAATTGATCCTATTTGTGCCTTACAAGCGGCGATGGAAGGTTATCGTGTAGTGACCGTAGAAGACATAATGAGTGAAGCCGATATTTTTGTAACAACAACTGGCAATTTTGATATCATCCGTCACGAACATATGCTTGCAATGAAAGATCAGGCAATTGTTTGTAATATTGGCCACTTTGATAATGAAATTCAAATTGCTGCATTAAAACAATATGAATGGGAAAATATCAAACCACAAGTTGATCACATTATTTTTCCTGATGGAAAACGAATCATTATGCTTGCTGAAGGACGCTTGGTAAACTTAGGTTGTGCGACGGGTCATCCAAGC
>JAUIHB010000324.1 GCA_030432465.1 Gammaproteobacteria bacterium | reverse complement strand
GACGAAAGCTTTGATCAAGTCGAGACAGTTTATGGAATGGGATATCGCTGGAAAGCCTGACGTTATTATTTTTGAAGTGAAAAAACTATGTTTCTAGTTTATCTACTATTTCTTATTCAAAGGCTGTGTTAATGTCTATCAATCCTGCACATTGGTCTTTGAAAAGTAAATTTATTTCAATTGCATTATTGGTTTTTTTTATTCCGATTTCTTCGGTTATTTTGCTTAAAGAAATAGAGAAAGGGTTAGTTGACAATTTAAAGCAAAATTTATTGCTGTCAGCAAAGCTTTATAGTTATCAACTGACTAATGCTAAAGATTGGTTTCTGGAAAGTCACTTACCTGAAAGTGACACATTTATTTCTCCAGAGCTATTTGTTTTTCCTTTACAACAAGACATTGTATTAGATGGCTTTTTTGAAGAGTGGTTGGTGATTGAAAAGTTTCGTACTTATTACGAAAAAAATAAAATAAATAGCAATTCAGTTAAAAGTGTCGATAATGGTTCGATGGGGGTTTTACTTGGATCAGCGGAAAAATATTTGTTTCTATCGATTAATGTTGTTGATGATGATGTAACTTATGGTTCTGGTTTGGTTGATGGGAAATCTGATAAGGTTATGATTGAGTATGTTGATGACCACCAAAATAGGCAAAGTATTTATTTGCAGCCAAATGCTCCAGGAAGAATTCCTGTGCAAAAAGGTTTTAGTAGTGATACTCAAGTTGATTGGCGTTTTACCGCGGTATGGGTAGAAACTTCTCAAGGATATAATTTAGAAATAAAATTTCCTTTCAATTTAAAACCAACTCAAATCAAAATTTCTTCTATGGATGTTGATTTAAATCAACAGACACTTGACTCTACAACAGATTCTACTTCACAGATAACAACCAGCAAAATAGAGCTTAATCCGATGGTTTGGCCTTCTAGTAAGATTGACCAATATATTCGTCAGATTTCAGTTGTACCGGGACAGCGGTTATGGATATTGGATACTAAAGGCAGAATGCTAGCAAGAACAGGAAATCTACAAGCAAAAACTCATGAAATAAGTATAGCGGATGCTATTTTTAACTGGGTTTTGACAAGTCCAGCTAATGATGTTGATCGGCGAGGAGATAGTTTACGTTTAAATTCATCAATAATAAAAAGTGCCATTAATCTAACACCCAAATCAATGGTGGAAATGGCTGCATCTGGTGATTATTCCAACGCAATTGCAGCTAGTCCTATTGTGATTGAAGGTGAGCTAATGGGAGTTGTTTTAATTGAAGAAAATATTGCTCGAGTTCAATTATTACAACAACAAACATTGTCGCGTATGCTGTATGTAATGTTTGGTATTATATTTATTATCATGTTTTTATTGACATGGTATGTTTCTCGTTTGATTCAAAGAATATCCAAGCTTAAACGACAAGTAACATCTGTGGTAGACAACGATGGACGTATGGCAGCACCGCCAGAGCTTAGCTATGAAGAAGGAGATGAAATTGCGGAGTTGTCTAATGCATTTTATCAAATGGGAAATAAGTTATACGAATATAATAATTATCTTGAAAAACTAGCTTCTCGACTATCTCATGAGTTACGAACACCTATTGCAGTTGTTCGTTCTTCACTGGATAATTTATTGTTAAATGATAATTCTCCGAGCAATACTAAGATTATCGAGCGCGCGATGGTTGGTGTGGATAGACTAGGAGAAATAATTAACCGAATGAGGCAGGCAAGCGGTATTAAAGATGCGATGCAATCTGCCGAAAAAGAGTCATTAAATCTTGTGGCATTTGTCGCTCAAATGGTTGAAGGATTTAAACAATCATTTACAGAACAGACTTTTATTTTTCAGTGTCAGCAAGAAGTTTTAATACATGAGTTTTCTCCAGATTTATTAGCTGAACTTGTCGATAAGCTATTGGGTAATGCAATAGATTTTTCCGAAAAAGGTAAAACTATTACTGTTGGATTAATTCAAGATAAGCATCAGACTATATTAAGTGTTAAAAACTTTGGTGCAATCGTTGCCAAAAAAAATAGTAAGAAAATTTTTGATTCTTTAGTTTCTATACGAACGGATGAGACTAAGAATAGCGGTAATTTGGGACTGGGATTATACGTAGTAAAATTAATAGCCGAGTTTCATCAAGCAAAAGTTAGTGTTGAAAATTTGCCTGATGAAAAGGGGGTTGTTTTTAGCGTTATATTTTCTGGTTAATTTAGAAAAAATGTTGACTTATTTTAATGAGGGAAATGATATTTTATAAAAACTTCAAGTTCATCACTAGTTTGTAAATAATAATCAGCATCCCATTTTTTAGGGTTTTGCTCTGATAAATATCCCCACTCGGCACAAACTGATTTCATTCCTGATTTCCTTGCTGCAATAATGTCACGTTCATCGTCGCCTATATAGAAAGAATTTTCAGGAATTGTATTAGTCAATTGACAAGCTTGTAAAAGTGGATAGGGGTGAGGTTTTTTTTCTGGGTAAGTATCTCCTGAAATAATTACTTTAGCTTGAGCAAGCTCTGGGATTTTGGTAATTAATATTTGAGTGAGGTAATCTGGTTTGTTGGTTACAATTCCCCAAGGAATACTATGAGTATTTAAATAATTCAAACAGCTCTTCACCCCAGAGAACAGTTGACTTTTTTTATGGATGTTTTGCTCGTAAAAATTTAAAAAATCTATTTTTAATTGCTCGAATTCTGGATTTTCTGGAGTAAGATTAAATGCGAGTTTAATGAGGGCTGGTGAACCTCCAGACACAAAAGGACGAATAGCTTTATAACGAAGCGCAGGTTGTCCGGCCTTCTGAAGTACCAAGTTAATTGCTAATGCTAAGTCTGGTGCTGTATCGGCAAGCGTTCCATCAAGATCGAAAAATATACCGCAAGACATGCTGTTGGCTTCCTTATTTTATTAATATATAGTTTAAATTATAAGTTAGGCTGGAGATGCATTAAATAATTAACCTCAACACCATCGCCCAGCTTATATACTTTTGTTAAAGGATTGTAATGCATGCCCGTTAAATTTTGCATGTTTAACTTAACTCTGCGTGACCAACTAGCTAACTCCGATGGCCGTACAAATTTGTCGTATTGGTGGGTCCCTTTGGGAAGCATTTTGAGTAGATATTCAGCACCAATAATGGCAAAAGCATAAGCTTTTGCTGTGCGGTTGATGGTTGAAAAAAACACATGCCCATTAGGTTTTACCAGTTTTGCACAAGCCTCTACCACTGACGCTGGTGACGGGACATGCTCAATCATTTCCATACAAGTAACAACATCGAATTGTTGCGGTTTTTTTGAAGCTATTTCTTCAGCAGTTGTTTGTAGGTAATTAACATTTTGACCTGATTCTAGTTGATGTAATCGAGCGACAGATAAAGGAGCTTCTCCCATATCAATACCTGTTACATCTGCACCTAATGCACTCATAGACTCTGATAGAATTCCACCACCACAGCCGATATCAATAACCTTTTTTCCATTTAGTCCTTTAGCGTGAGTATTAATATAATTTAAACGTAAGGGATTAATATCATGTAAGGGTTTGAATTCACTTTCTTTATCCCACCAGCGAGAGGCCAGATCTGAAAACTTTTTTATTTCTGCTGCGTCAACATTTTGAGTTGAAGTCATTAGTTGTCCTACAATTGATTAAGTCGTCATTTAACAAAAATTATTGAGTGCTTTAGCGTTGGCTAATTTTTTTGCGCCATTCACTGACATTTTGCATGATTTGTTGGCTATTAAGTGTTTGAAGCTTTCTGTCTTTTAGTAAATGCTGCCCATTAACCCAAACTTGTGTTACTTGGTTTCTAGAGGCTGCGTAAACTATTTGTGAAATAGGGTTATACACTGGTTGAGTCTCGATAGTATTTAAATCTATGGCAATAATGTCTGCAGCTTTCCCGATTTCTAAGGTACCAATTTCTTCACTTAAACCCAAGGCTTTAGCTCCACCTATGGTTGCAGCATATAATGTTTCATAAGCGTTCAATGAAGTGGGGTTCAGCGTATCTAATTTAGAGAGCAGAGAAGCGCTACGCATTTCATCAATCATATCCAGATCATTATTGCTGGCGGCACCATCGGTTCCTATTGCTATATTAACACCTGCATCCAAAAGTTGCTGAGTAGGACAAACGCCACTTGCTAACTTCATATTGGATTGAGGGCAGTGGATAACATGACTGCCTGTTTCAGCTAACCATTCAATTTCCCCTTCGTTCAATTGGGTCATATGAACGGCATTGAGTAGAGGTGATAGTAGCCCAATTTCTTTGAGTCGGGTTAGTGGCCTGACGCCATGTTCTTGAATAAAAGATTCTACTTCAAATGCTGTTTCATGTAAGTGTATCTGCAAGTTGAGGTTTAATTCATTAGAAAGCATACCGAGCTTTTCTAGGGTAGCTTTAGAAACAGTATAAGGAGCGTGGGGAGCCAAATTAAAACTCAAAG
>JAUIHB010000323.1 GCA_030432465.1 Gammaproteobacteria bacterium | reverse complement strand
TGCTGTTTTTATTGGCATTGCTTAATCCCGTCAATCATTGACGCGATTAATAGACACTTTATTCGACCATAAGTACCGTTAGTGATACGTCGTCAAAGCCTTCGAGTGTATCGACTAAAATATGGTAATAACTACCAGGAACAATATTTTCCATTTTAATTTTTTGAGTTGTTCCTCGTGTGATACTCGATGCAGCGTCGTAGTTGTTGTTTGCTGGCCATCCTTTTCGCTTCACATAAAGCTGTGCATCACCTTTACCACCACCGAGAGTGAAATAAAGTGCTTTAGCCGTTTTCGGCACATATACCCATTGGTAAACTTTATGTTGGCTACTTAATGATGACCATTGTTTTACTTCCGTTAAGGTTCCTTCTTTCCATGTTGCTTTGATACTAGCATCTGCAAAGTCTCGATAACCATGAAGCATTACATCCATTTCTGTTGCAGGCTGAAGAATACTGACGTGTTCTTTATTACCAATCCAATAAGGACGATAATCCCAGTCAGTTAAACTGGCTTCACCATTTTCACGAACATATAAATCTAAATCACCTGTACCACCGACTGTTGCTATACGTAAATCGTAAGCATTTTCTGGGACTGATAATTTAAAGTGCTGTTCGCTACCTTTAAGCCCTGAAACCTGTATTGCTTTACCATTTTCTAAAACAGGCTGAGTGCTTGCCTTACAGTCACCACCGGCAACGATGCAATCTAACCACTCATTAAATTCTTCATCATAAGTTGATGTCCAATCAGCAATAATATCTGCATAAGGAACAAACTCTGGAATAGGTTCAACGTCAGTTATATCTTGTCCACAAGTCCATACCCAATTTCCGCTGGCATTTTCACTATCATCATACAACCATGACCAATTATTGTCGGTCGCTTCTTGCTTGCTGCGCCATCCCCAATCAAAACGACATTCGGCCTCAGAAATAGGATACTTTGCGGCTCTCATTGTGGCCAGTAAGCGAGGATCTATTTCATCACTATGTCGCTCAAACATAAAGCGTACGGCTAAATAACCCCAATAATAAACTCGTGCTGTGTCGCCATTTGCATAAGTAGTTTGCAATAAATCACTGAATGAATAGGTTTTGTTGGGAGCAACGGCTAATGCATTTTCATTGCTGTCTTTTTTAGAAAGATATTCAGCAATACCTTCACCCCACCAGACAAGATTACTCGGTTGATCACCAAAACCACCCCATTGATTAAATCGACCATCCAGATAATGGACGTATTCATGCTCTAAATTCCAAACAGTAAATTCAGGTAACCAAGTTGCTTGATAAGCGATAAAACGTGCTTGATTATTTTTAGAGGAGGGGGTGCCTTCTAAATACATTCCACCATTGTCGGTGTTTATGTTAAAGAAGTTTCCAGCATAATTTTGGTACTCGCTAGAAGAACTAAAAATAACAACTTCTAGATCCGTGTTATTGTCATTTTTAACTGGTGTTGGTTGGTTGAAAACTTCTAAAAAGTATTCTTCCTCTAACGTTAAATTTTGACAAATGTTAACTAAATTTTCATTGCTGATTGGTTGTTGAAAGCGTACTTTTAGAGTGTCACTACAAGTATGCTTTCCTGCTAAAACTTCAGATTCCAGATCAAAGTCACAAGCATTGCCGTAAACACTACAATTATTGGCGTCATAATTAATCACCATGCTTTGTGCATTGACCCAACCTTTAGAACCAGTACCACCAAAACTATAATTCGCTAAAATATTTTTGATGGTTGGACGAACGCTATCAGCAATGGCTCCTTGATATTTTAGTAAGCGACCCAACTCACTAATTGCATCTGACCATTGATATTCTCTTTGATGATCAATTAGCCAGCTTCCGGTTGTTGAAACAAAATCACGCAAGTTATTAATGATTTCTGGTTTGGCTAATAGCATTTGCTCAACGGCTGTATCATTGCTACTGACGGCATTAAAATAATGAGTCAATAGTTGAGTCATGCCGTTTTCTTCATAAGAAACTCCCCAGTCATTACTACGATCAACGGTGTTAGCATAACCTTTGATTGCCTGACTAAAACGCGATAAATAGGGTAAGCGATCTGTATTAGAGCTGTTAACTAAAATAAGCATTTCGTAACGAACCATAAAATTGCGCGAGCTATCACCATTAAACGTGACAAAATGTTCACCTGAAAAATAACTGGTAAAAGCTTGCTTTAGTGCGCTTTTATAAGTTTCTGAAAATACTCTCTGACTGCCTGCAGAAGTTTCCGCCCAATGCATCGCGCGTAGATAAGTAACCAGTTTTTCTAACTCTGTGGCACCGGTTTCGGTTGTGCCTTTATAGCTAGTTAATAAGTCATTAATCGCTTGTACAATCGTTTGAATTTTTGCATCGGAAAAGTGTTCTGTACCAACCAGATCACTATTGTATAACCCATAAAGACAACTTGTTAAATTTGCATCGCGTACGGCATTAACCAAGTTATTTCCGTACAGGTTGAGTAATTCTTCGGGTTGAGTACAGCTCGCGGCAGTGGCAGATGATAGGGCTGAGAAGTTTTTTTGAGCTTTGTTAGCGCTATTGTGTAGTGCTTGCTTTGCTTTGTTAACATCGGGTATAAAAAATTGATTTAAGTTGTTTTGTGCTTTTGTTGTTTGTAATTGTTTTAATTGATAAGGCGATAGCGTTCTAATCGGATTTGGACTATTTAACATTTGTCCATGATGAGCGCCCAGAGTTGCATATTGTGTTGAATGCGGTGTCGGCGATTCTGCTGCCGAGAGGCTACTACACAACAGAAAACCAGCCAGTGGCCAGTATTGATTTTTCATTATTTATGTACCTTTATTGTTATCGTTTAACCATTGCTCGTTATTGTATTGTATGCAATAACAAGTTTAGGATGCCTTTGTTTTATTCTGTACGCAATGTAAATATTTACAATGTTAAATAGGCAAAGGAAGTTTTGTGAGGGAAAGCACAAGGTGAAAATAAAAAGGTCTGCTTAGAAATAAAGCAGGCCTTAAAAACAGTGAGTTTCAGACAGCACCAACAGATGTTGGTGCTGTCTTTTAATGGAATTTTATTCCCAGTTTGCTTTTATTGTAACGCCCGAGTAGGCGGAGTAGGCACGAATGCTAACATACCAGATACCTGCTTGAGGGGTATTAAAACTGCAGTTTTCAATATTTCCGTATTTGTATGGTCGGCAGTCATATTGACCTGTTGTTGGTTCCAAGTTCTGACGTACATATAAATCAGCATCGCCTGAGCCGCCGGAAATATCGACTTTTAAGATTGACATATTTTCTGGAATTGTTATTGCAAAATGTTGCCATTCTCCAGCACTGCCAGATAAGTCAGTCCGTTCAAATGAGTCACCTGTGTTGGCTAAATCATAAGACGCGGTTAAAGTGAGATTATCGTAAGCTTGATAGGCGTTAAGCATGACGTGATAAGTGCCTTCTTGGATATTATTAATATTACAAGTTTCTTCGTTGCCATTTTGATAAGGTCGGCAATCGTAGTTATTAGACGCTGGTTTTTCGCCAAATTTAACGTAAAGATCTGCGTCACCTGTGCCTCCTGTCGTCACAAACGATAGATCTATTGCATTAGCCGGTACTTGCAAAGTGTAATAAACCGAATCACCTTGTGCACTGGCTAAGCCGGTAATTGAAACGCCATTTTGTAATTCGTTGTCTGAACTGCCATTAACAGAAACTGTTTTAGTTGTGACATCAGAAGCACCTCTGTCATCACTAACCGTCAGTGATACTGTATAAGTTCCTGAAGTGGTGAATGTATGTGTGACTGGGTTGTTTTGAGTTGTACTTCCATCGCCAAAGTTCCAATCATATGCTGTGATATTTCCTGTACTTAAATCACCGTTGAAGCTGCAAGTTAATTGAATGCAATTAAAATTAAAATCAGCTGAAATAACAGGTGGTGTATCATCGGAAATAATTAAGAATACCGCACTGATTGCTCCAAAGGTATTTGAAGCGTCTTTGGCTCTCACAAAAATAGTATGAGTACCTGCGCTGAGTCCGGTGGTATCAATATTTCCAGTTACTCCTTCCGTTTTGCTGTTAAAACTACCGTCAACAGGATTTAACGGTATTGCGGTTGCTCCGGTTTGCCAAGGGGGCACATCAATATAGTATTCTGCTGCACTGATATTTTGGGTTGCTTCGGTACCATTACGAGTGCTGAACTGAGTGTCAGCGGTATTCGCGGTTAACTCAACACTTGTTCCTGCTGGAACTCCAGAAGTTGATGCATCACCACTTAAGCCAACAGCTAATATGTCGGGGCCTGAAGGTGTGATGTAAGGAGTTCTTGCAACTTTTGCTGCATAAACTAATGCTGGTAAGTTGTTGGGTTTTATAGTGTTTTCATAGGTAGAGCAATTTTGGAAAAAACTAGTACCTAATTCAAAAGTAAATGCAGCAACCCCAAGCTCACTATAGCTGATGTTGTCACTGGTACCGTCTGT
>JAUIHB010000013.1 GCA_030432465.1 Gammaproteobacteria bacterium | reverse complement strand
TCAAATTGCTGCATTAAAACAATATGAATGGGAAAATATCAAACCACAAGTTGATCACATTATTTTTCCTGATGGAAAACGAATCATTATGCTTGCTGAAGGACGCTTGGTAAACTTAGGTTGTGCTACGGGTCATCCAAGCTTTGTTATGTCAAATAGTTTTACCAACCAAACATTAGCTCAAATCGAGCTTTGGAAAAATGGCTCAGATTATCAAAATCAAGTATATGTTTTACCTAAATATCTCGATGAAAAAGTCGCTCGTTTGCATTTAGAAAAAATAGGCGCCAAACTAACTAAACTTACTCAAGCACAAGCTGACTATATTAACGTTAATGTCGATGGCCCCTACAAGCCTGAGCATTATCGCTATTAAAACATAGAGTTTATTAACATCCACAAAAAAGGCGAGGCGTTTTCCTCGCTTTTTTTTATATCACTCTAACTAATCTGGTATCATCCTGTTTTAACATTCAACTTTATTTGATAACCATGCGTTCTCATCGATTTTATACGCCAGATAACTTACTTCTTGATCAGACTATTGAACTCGATAAAGAAGCCAGCCACCACTGTATACAAGTTTTAAGATATAAAACAGGCCACCAATTAGAGCTGTTTAATGGTGATGGATTTGACTACCATGCAGAGATAACCGCTATTGAAGGAAAAAAATGCTGGGCTAGAATAATTAAACAAATACCATCAAATAATGAATCACCTTTAAATATCCACCTTTTTCAGGGTGTTGCTAAAGGAGATAAAATGGATCTTATTATTCAAAAAACGATAGAGCTCGGAGTAAAACAAATTACACCAATTTTTACTCAACGTTGTAATGTTAAGCTTGACAATAAACGTCAGATAAAAAAAATGAATCACTGGCAAAAAGTTATTATTAGCGCTTGCGAACAATCTGGACGTAGTATCATTCCACAGCTAAATATGCCCATACAACTTGCTCATGTTAAAAGCGATGATACAAACACAAGACTTTATCTCGAACCGACATCGATAAAAAAACTAAAATCATTAACGCCTAATGAAGCATCGAGAAGTATTCAATTATTTGTTGGTCCTGAAGGTGGCTTTTCAGAAAATGATTTACAATCTTTAGATAAAATAAATGCCGTCGGTATCAACCTAGGGCCGAGAATTTTACGCACAGAGACTGCTGCTCTCACTTGCATCTCAATTCTTCAGTCTCATTTCGGGGATCTTTAGCTTTTCACTTAAAACGAATAATGATAAAAAATATAACCATTACTTTTTGTTGTTAATCGGGTGAAGGATTTCTTGATAATAAGCGGGCTGTTTTTTATTAAATGAAACTTGTCTCTCGATCAGTTCAATACCAGCATCTTTCAGTAAATGTTCAAATGCAGGATAATTTTTATCACTGGCCATTTTTTCATATAAAGGAAAAAATAGTTTTTTCTTAGAAATATCATCAAGAACATGAGTTAACTTAGAACCACTCCACTCTCGATTATAGTCATTACAGCAACGATTAAACTCAGCAAGTACTTGGGCTAAAGTTAGTTGATTATTACTTTCTTTTCTTAGTTGTAAGTCAAGAGAAAAAAAGTAGATCGCTCCACTCCAGTAAAAACGTTTAGTCCTTCCTGCCGGTCCTCCTCTTTTACGTTTAACAACAGCATTTTTCAGGGATTCTTTGGGAGCTTTCTCTGCATGGCGCTGACCACGATAAAATCCATCAACTAATTTCTGCCAAGTTTGTTGAGGTGTTAATTGTTTAGCTTGTCCCATAAAAACATACTGTAAGTAAGATGCTAACCCTTCAGATAACCAAATGTCTGAATATTCAATTTTAGGTAATAATAAATGTGCAAATTCATGAGTAGCTGTCCAGTCAATGTAATATTTTTCAATTGGTTCGCAGGTATTGACTAAAAAGCGAATGGCAGGATTACCACCTCGCTTAACATCTCCCCAAGGAACAGGCCCATTTTTGTATCTCGAATTTTTTAATAACATGAGCTGAAGATTTTCAATAGGGAAAAAGCCAAGATAATTTTCTAAACTTAACGCAGAACTTTTAACCCATTGAATCAAATCCTTTTTATTTTCAATTTGTTGTAAAACAGCAATATTTATTTTTTTATTGTCTGCCATAGAAATACTTTCAAGATCAAACTCACCTATCATCAAGCTAAAGCCCCAATCATGAGGTGCATAACCTAATTCAAAAACTCTTCCTTTACTGTCTAACATTTTCCAAGGTGCAGATATATTAAAATGTCGTGGCAGCTCAAAATTTAGCTCAACTTTTTCTGCTCTAGATAAATTTTCAGGTAACCACAACCAATTATTATGGCTCTGAAAACTAATTTGTAACTCATTTTTATCCTGCTCAATTTTTTTATTAAGATGTTCACTGATGTCTGCCTGATATTCAATACATGCATCACTTTCCAACCCGCTTGTTTGCCAGTAACGCCCCTGAAACTCAATAGCCCCTTTTGTCACCGTTGGAAAATCAATCAACGTTTTTAACGCATCTTTATAATCAACGACTAAATAGTTAGGTGCTTTTCCAGAAAAGCAGATTTTAACCTGAGCACGAGATAATGCCTGGTTTATTGATATTGTATACAAGTGTTTTCTGAAGGTGTTTTCAATACTCTCTTTAGATTCAAAAAAAGCTTTGGGAGGTTCAGCTAATAAGCTTTGAAAAAGAGAAAAAAAGACGACAATATTGATTAGTAAATACTTAAACATTGTTTGTAAATAGCTCAAAAAATAACATTAAATCCTATAGACCTAATTTAAATAAAATCACTATGAGGTTAGGCGACAATGCTCCTCACGTCGATAAGAGAATTGTAAGCGAATGCTATATATTTTAATTCACAACAGCCTGAGTTTAAAGCAATGGTAACAACAACGATGACAGTTCATCTACATTTTTTTGCTTTATCAAACGGCTACAAGCCAAGTGTAATGCTTTTTGATCGCCACTTTCAAGAGCAGAGATTTGCTCATGTAACCTTTTACTTTGAATTTCCATGTTGCCCCTTAATGCATGATTTCGTTGGCAAATCTGTTGATAGAGATAAATAAAACGACCAAGTACAACATAAGGAAAATTTTTATTCTTTATAGGTCCATAAATCGCTTCATATCCCCCCAGAGGCAGACCTTTTAATTTAGTCGTAACGAGTTTATCGGCACTCATCCAAGCGCTGCCAAATCCGATAATTCCTCCACCTAAAGCACCTAACATAAAACTATGTCCTGCCACCATCATATCTGCTGTAGCACCAGCAACAGCACCAGCAATGGCGCCAGCTGTAGCAAGTTGCTGCTTAGTTAATCCCCACATATACCAATGCTCGCATTCAAACAAATCGGGAGGTAAATCCAGTTCTTCTATGGTTACTTGTGTTTGAAAATGCTCAAACAAGGCAAACAACTCTTTTACTGTTTGAACTTCACGCTCTCGCATCCAATGTGCATACTGTTTGGCTAAAACAGGTTGTATTACATCAGCCTGAGACTGATTAAGTACTTTTTGGCTGGTTCGATAACTGCATAAATCATCCAGTAAGCGAGCTAAAAGTAAGGCAGCATTTTTTTTCTGTAATTCTCGAAACTGTCTAAGATCAGCTGTCACTTGATTTAAAGTTACCGCCCAGTCAGGGTTAAGATGAGAAAAAGCTTGCAGTAACTCAATTTGCTTTTCGAAGTCAGCTTTCATCGGATTAAAAATTCGTACCGTTTTAAAGTACTGGGAAAGTGCGTTTTGCCAATCTCCAACATGTGTTTCACTTTCAATTGGATTAATTAACGCCATACTCGGCTGACCAGTCCAGCGTAAAATTTCCATTTCGCTTTCATACTCAGCACCAAATGGTCTCGAGCCATCAACAACATATAAAATAGCAGCTCCATTCACAATAGGAGTCAATAATTTTACTTCATCTGGAAATTTTTGATTGCAGTCAGGATCATGAATAAATTTTGCAACAACAGCTGCCCGCTTATCTGCAGAAACCTGATGATCAGTTAACCATTTCAAGACTTTAGTTGGACGTTGAAAACCTGGAGTATCAACCAATTGATAGCCTGAATTAGCCGTTTCAACTTTTACCGCAAAAGCCTTATCTGTTGTACCACTGCGTTGTGATATTTCAATTGAATCATTTCTAGCCAAAGTAGCAACAATTGATGACTTTCCCTTATTCGGATGACCAACTACCGCAAACACAGCACGTTTCATGATATTTTCTCTGGCATTAATGTTAGTGGCACAAATACCTGCCAGGCTGGTAGCTGACTAATAAAGCGAGACCATTCTAACAGATGCTCTTCCTTTAGTTTCACCACTTTGATCTCACTCGCTTCACTTTCAGTTTGCCAATCAATAGGAAAAACGTAACCATGGCTATTTTCTAAAAAATCGGCCAATTCAGCTAAAGGGGGCTCCCATGATTTTACAATAACCACCTGCTCTCCACGCCAACGCTCAACAACCATTCTTTCTGCTTCGCTTGCATGTGGTCCGGCACTCACAACTTGATCTTCTCTTAGACGAAATAGCTGCAGCTTATCTAATAAACCTTGCTCCACTCCAGCCCAGTTATTAATCAAAATATCCGGTGAAATTATATTAACCACAGCTAATTGAGTTTCTTCAGCTGCTAATCGTGATGGAGCCTGACTAATTTTACTTTGCAATTTTGTTTCAACATCTGACTTTAAATATTTTTGAAATAAATAAGCGGTTATCAATAACAAAAAGCTTCTTGCAGCTAAACTATAAAAAATTTGTACGGCTAAAATAAATTGCCACCAATCAGCATGATGACCTAGTAACTTCTGTTGCCCCAATAATCGTGTATCTTGAGTCGCATTTAACAAGTCAATATTTGGTTGCGCTTGTTCCCAGAAACTCCAAGGCAACGCAATAAAATTTAAAAATGGAAAAATATCATCGGTACTTAAAATAGTACTGCGCCAAACAAAATTAATATCGGTAACCAATAATAAAACAAAAAAAACAATCAAACTTACTAATGAAAATGCCATTGCTGAGAGCTGACTTTGATAAAAACACCAATGCTTATCAATACCTAATTGACGCAACTTTCGAATAGATTGATTGTTTTGAATAATGCTCGGAAACTTTGCAATAAGACGAACTAAATTTATTCCTTTCCCGGTGAGCATAGAAGATACTGAAATCAATAAACTGGATAGAGGTAATATTAAATAAATAAAAAGCAAATAGAAAAGATTTACCCTACCTTGCTCATCACCAGACAATAGCCCCCAAGTTAATAAAAACCCAAGTGCACTGCTAATAAGTATAGCAGGCCAATAAGCAGAGAGATTGGCTGTTTGAAGACTAGAATTAAAATTCACAAATTTTACTTAGTTAGCACTCCGTGCCAAATTGATCATTTCTTCTAGTTTGTCTAAGTCAGGAATAGATGCGCCAACATTATCAACGGTAACCCGCATTTTCTCTGCATCAGATAAAGACTCATCGGCTAAGTACTTAATATTGTCTGGCCGTACATGGGATAGTCTGGGAATCCCTTGTACCACAATTGCTATATATGGCAACTCACGATTGGCATTTAAAGTATGTGCGACTGCAACCCGCGAACGTTTATTCGCCTGAGGGTCTGACTCCCCACGAATAACATCAATTGAAACTAATGGAATTTCTTGCCCACGCCAAAACAAGTGACCTAAAAACCAAGCAGGATGCTCTTCACTTTGGTCAAACAGTTCAACATTACTAAACGGAACAATTTCTGCTACATTTGAGTTTGGTAGCAAAATATTACTCTGCACTGTAGGAATCATTAAGCTATAAACTTCTTGTGTATCTGATGCCATAACTTTTATCTCACTTAATTGATTTTAATATTGAGCGCTGGCTAGTCGTGGACGTTTTAAAACGCTCACTAACTTTTCTGCTAGCTCTTCTGGTGTTCCAATATAATCGGTTTCACCAATTTTTATGACGCTTTCAGGCATGGAGGCATTAGCACAGGTGTCTGTCGATTGTGCCCAAACTTGCCCACCCATCTCTCGCATTTTTTTTGCACCGACAGAACCATCTTCTCCCATGCCACTGAAAATAATTGCGCCAGAATTTTCTTTATAAACTTTACCAATAGATTCAACGACATCATCAATGCAAGGTGAGTAAGGCCCGCTCCACTTTTGAGAATGATCGATTAACATCGAACCATCTTGTAAAATAACAATCTTACCTTTCAAGGGAGCTAGAAAAACTTTCCCCGGCTCTAAAGTATTACTACCATTCGCAATAGTGACATCAAAATGACTATTGTTAGTTAAAATTTCCGCGAGTACAGGTAAAAAATTATCATCTATATGCTGTGCAATAATGAAGCTACACCCAATATCTTCAGGTATACAATTTAAGAAGCGCTTAACCGCTGCGGGCCCACCTAGAGATGCGCCAATAACCCAACATGGTGTTAAAGCTTTGCGTAAGGTAAATTGCTGACTTTCTTCAAATTCAATATCAACTGCCGCTTCATCAAGCATCGGAATTTCAAATTCCATAGTATCATCAGATTCAGCGACACTATTCACTGGCTTATCTGACTCAATTATTGAGTCTTGCAAAACTGATGAAGAGCTATCTTCAAGGTTAAATTCTTCAGCAATAATCTCATCAGATAAATCGTTTGCATGCCCAGATAAATTTTCAACAGTTTGACTTTCTGACGTAACATCTTCGTGAGAAGTTTCATCGGATTGTTCCAAAGAACTCTCATCGAGCGACACTTGATTATCAGTAGAAAATGAACTCTCATTCACTTCACTACCATCACCTATAGCTTGTCTTGCAATATTTTGAATCGACTCAGGATCTAAAGACATTTCGGACGATAAATCCTCTAACTCTGGTATCGAATCAGAATTATCGATAGAAATAATTTCTTCATCATCCAAAAAAGCATCTTCTAAATCTAAATCAACTTCTGCTTCATTTTCAGATCTACCGGTATCAATTTCATTTAATTCAATGTCGTTAATCTGTAAGTCAGGTGCCTCTAGATTTTCATTATTCTCAATTTCGTCGTCAATTAAAAAATCTTCGAGAAACTCTTCATCAGACTCTAACTTGTCCTCCAGTTTTATTTCAGGAGAATCTTGATTCTCGCTAGATTCAGGTAGTTTATCACTACCAGTTAGCCAGTCAGATTGTTCCGACTCCATATCCTCAAGGGTCAACTCAAACCCATCAGAGTCATCATTTTCACTTTCTTTGATTACAGACGAACTTGAATCAGTTTTTTTTGTTTGTAACGTTTCTAATTCATCAGAGTCATCGATTTGAAAAACAGCCCTGCCTTTGAGTGGTTTTTCTCCTTCTAAAGACTCAAGACTCAACTCACTGAATGATTGACTGGATTCATTCTCATTTGAACTTTCTGATAGACTATCCTCACCTGCGTCTAACGTATTAGTCTCGGAAATAAAAGGCTCATCACCTTCATCAATAACAAACTGAGCTTTGCCTTTAGGTAAGTTTTCTGCCGTTTCATCTTCGACAATAGCTAAAGTATCTAGCGTTACACTTTCAGAAGAGCTGTTTTCCGAAGCCTCTAAAAAATCTAATTCAACAGACTCTGATTCATTCGATATATCTTCAAGTTGAAAATCAAGTTCATCATCAGTATTAATTAACGTCTCATCTAATTCAGAAGTTTCTTCATCGTCTAACGACAGTTCAAAATCAAACTCAGCAGTATCAGACTCTTCATCAGCAGTAGTCGAAATTACATTTTCATATTTATCATCGCTTGAGTTTGATAGATTTAAACTGGACGTATCGCTTCTTGAAAGCTCCTGACTTTCATTTTGAACATTTTCATCATGAAGATTTTCATCCAAACTAAAACTGTCATCCAACACAAGCATTTCATCGAGAGAAAGCTCATCGTTATCTTCACTTTCAATATCAGAAAAATCAATCTCGATAGTGTCTTCGTGATTTATATTATCATCAGTTTCATTGCCAAAAGTATCGGCTTCAACCGAACATTCTAAAATATTTGTTAATTCAGGTTCCGATGCTGAGTTTTTTTCATCATTTTCGTTATCGATATCATTGGAATAACCAGAATCGGATAATACAGGAGAAATGCTTTCCAACTCAGAAACCAGCTCAGCTGCAATGTCTTCTGGTAAACCAATACTAGTCATTTCTAATTCATCTAACACACCAGATAAATTAGACTCTGATAATTCAGTGTTAGAAAAATTTAGTTTGGAATGTTCAGACTCTGAAGTTTCAGTTCCTGATTGCTCCTTGATAACATCCGTTAATCGCTCACTCTGCTTATCTAAACTTTCAATAGATTCAGATACAGAGCTATTTTGTTGAGTATTATCAGTTTGCGGTGAGACATCCGTAATTTCATATAATCTGCCCAAGAGATTATTACACCAAAACTCGGGATGAGACTGTTTAGCAAGCGTTCCAGGCTCGCTAAAATAGACGGGAGTATCTGACTCATCCAGCAAATGATCAATCGCATCATGCCAAGAATCATCATCCACACTAAGCAACCAGACATGTAAAGACTCATCCTCAAGATGCTCTTCAGAAATATCCTTTGCTTCTATATTGTAAACAATTTCTACACCACTCTGGCGTAGTAAATTGACTAATAACTGGCTCTCGTCGTTAGACGATGCTACCAATCCTATCTTTAAACTACCCACTTTTTTCCTCAGGATTTTTTTGGTAACAACGCTGAAATAGACTCTAACAGGTCGACTTCATTATAGGGTTTACCCATATATTCATTAACACCTATTTGATCTGCACGTTCTCTATGTTTTTCTCCAGTTCGAGAAGTTATCATAATAATTGGTAAATCTTTCAACCCATCATCATGACGTATAATTGTTGCTAGTTCGAAACCATCCATTCGAGGCATTTCGATATCTAACAGCATGACATCAGGTTTTTGCTCTCCTAAGATTGACAAAGCATCAACCCCATCTTTTGCAGTAATAACCTCAAAATCATGACGCTCAAGTAATCGTCGAGTAACCTTTCTTACAGTGATAGAGTCATCTACAACCATGATAACAGGATCTCTATCATCGACCACTTCAACCACATCAGCATCATCAGAAATGGCAATTGCATCGACCCGTCGGATCAATGCAGGCATATCCAAAATAACTACCACGCGACCATCACCAAGAATAGTAGCACCAGACAATCCACTAATAGAACTTAACTGACTACCAATACTTTTTACAACAATTTCACGACTACCTAATAAGTCATCAACTTGTAATGCTGTAGGATGATCTGCACCGTGCAACAGTAGCACTGGCAATGGCTGAGTTACGCCTTGCAAATTAATCGTAGTTTGATGATCTAACATTTGTCCTAAGTGGTACATTGAATAATCTATTCCTGCATACTCAAAATGAGAATCAGGATTAGAATAATATTCTTCCAGCTCAAAAGGACTCACTCGTACGATACCTTCAATGTTAGCCAAAGGTATCGCATAAACTTCTTCGCCTAACTTAACCATTAATGCATGGTTTACAGACATAGTAAATGGTAATTTAACGGTAAATGTAGTGCCCTGTCCCTGCTTAGAATCAATCTCAATGACACCACCTAACTGCTTAATTTCACTACTAACAACATCCATTCCAACACCACGGCCAGAAATTTGAGTAATTTGTTCAGCAGTACTAAAGCCAGCTTCTAAAATAAGCTGTTGAAGTTCATGGTCGGTCAGCTCAGTCGACTCTGTAATTAAACCTTTTTCAACGGCTTTTTTGCGTATAGCCTGTAAATTAAGTCCTCGTCCATCATCCTGAATATTGACAAAGACCTCACTACCTTCACGATACATTGAAATTTTAACAGTACCAGTTTCTGACTTTTGATTGGCTCTTCGCTCTTCAGGTGGCTCAATACCGTGATCCATTGCATTACGCAACATATGCTCTAATGGCGCAATTAAGCGTTCAAGAACAGTACGATCCATCTCACCATCTGCACTAATCGACAGTTCTATGGTCTTTCCTAACTCCGTACTGATTTGTCTAACCATTCGGCGTAATCTTGGCACCAAACTTTCGAATGGGATCATACGAGTACGCATGAGGCTTTCTTGCATTTCGGTGTTGACTCGTCCTTGTTGCAACAGCAAAGTTTCCGAATCAGCAGTCAATAAATCAAGCGTCTCTTTCAAGCTCACCAAGTCAACCGCACTCTCACTTAAACCTCGAGTTAGTTCTTGTTGACGAGTGTAACGGTCCATTTCTAACGGATCAAAATCTTCATACTCACTACCACCAGAAACTTCTCGACGATAAGAAATTTGCGCATCGGTTTCAATATCAAGATTTCTTAACTGATCACGTAAGCGTTCAACTGTCGAGTTCATCTCTTCAAGGTTGTAACGCAATACCGACATTTGCTGTTCTAAACGAGAGCGGAAAATACTTGTTTCACCAGCGAGGTTAACTAAATTTTCTAACTGCTCAGCTGTAACACGAACCATTTCTGTAGTTTGTGCATTTTTCTGTTTAAACTCTTCTTGTTGCTGTTTTTTCTTTTCAAATGAAACAACCTCTGCGGTAGCTTTTTCTTTTGGCTGATCCTCCGCAGTTTTATCCTCAACAGGTGCTTGTACCTCCGAAATTTCTTCCAGCAGAGCAACATCGACAGATTCACCTTTTATCAAGGCATCTAACGACAGCATATAAGCCTCTGGTACTGTCATTTTTCGCTCGTTACGGACTTCATTAACCAAGCCATCAATAACATCATAACCTTGTAACATAAAGTCAACATCACTTTGTGCAGGGGTAAGCTGGCCGTTGTTCACTTTCTCAAAGTAGGTTTCCATTTCATGAGTTAAATCACCCAGAACAACTAAATCAGAAAGTCTTGCTCCACCTTTAAAAGTGTGTAAAGTTCTCTGCAAAACATCAATTGCATTTTTGTTATCTAAAGATTCAGACCACTCATGTAGGGCTTCATCTAATGCTTCGAGTAATTCTTCAGCTTCCTCTAAATAAATTTCAAGAACTTCTTCGCCATCTTCATCTAATTCAATTTGATGAACATTTCCTGAAACCACAACAGGTGCCGCTGGTGATATACGATCTTCAGCAATAACTTCAGTTGAACTTTCTTTACCTTTATTTTTATTTAACTCTTGACGGCTAAACTGAACCAGCTCTTCCAGATTTTCTGCTTCACGTAAGCTATCAGATTTTTTAGCTTTCTCAGACTCAATTGCATCATTTTCCAACATAATATCTTCAGATTCTGCTGTTTCAGATTCTAAAGTGTCTTCTAATACATCAAACTCATCAGCCGTATCAAGTTCTTCAGGTAACTCTTGCTCATCAGGTGTTTCCAGCTCTTCAGATATATCTAATTCTTCAGGAGTTTCTAACTCTTCTAAAGCATCTAATTCATCGGCATCATCTACCTCATCAGAGAGAGTTAATTCATCAGCATCTTCGTGCTCATCAAAAGAGACTTCCTCATCAAGATCACTTAATGCTTCACCAAAGTCCTCACTATCTTCTTCATCTAGTGAAACTTCCTGATTACTTTCAAGTTCAACAATTTCATCTTCTTCAGATGTAGTTTCAGAAATATCTTCAACAACAAACTCTTCAATAATTTCTTCATCATCGTCAGCTTCAGTAAACAGTTCTTCTGAAGCTTCTATTTCATCTTCACTAATTAAACTTTCATCATCAACTAAATCTTCTTCCGAAGTAGCATCTAATGATTCAACTTCAGTAACATCATCAACTTCTTCTGCTTGCTCAATATCGTCAAAGGTGTACTCTTGAACATTTTCTGTCTCTACAAAATCTTTTTCATCTTCTTTATCAACATCGACAATTTGAATATCAGATAAATTCTCAACATCTTCAACCGAAGAATCTTCATCCGCAATCGGTTCAAATATTTCAGTTTCAAGAGTTATACCTTCCTCTAATTTCTCCTCATCATCTAATTCATATTCGCCTTTATCTTCAACATTGAATGTCTCAAGCTCAGGTATAACTTGCTCATCATCTTGCGCTAACTCAAGCTCAACGTCACTCTCAGAAACAGACTCAACTACCGTAGGAATATCTTCTTCAACTTCTTCTATCACTTCATCAGGAGATAAATGCTGGCGAATTTTTGCAATTTCAGCATCAGCGGGTTTCGGCCAATTAAGTCGTTTTAAAGTTGCAATCATTCCTTCAAGCTTGTCTGTTGCTTGAACAGTTATATGATAATCTTTTTCAGAAATACTTCGTCCAAAATCAACAACAGTATTAAATATATCTTCAACGGCATAACCTAAGTCACCGATAGTCATCGCACCAGCCATGCGAGAGCTACCTTTCACCGTATGATAAATACGACGCAACTCACTAATAATTTCTTTATTATGTAGGTTATCTTTCCAGCGAGCTAACAAATCTCTAGCCGTTTCAATCAGCTCCTCGCCTTCTTCCACAAATAACTCAACCAATTCTTCATCCATATCTTCTGGAATTGGCGTATCATCACTTTTCTCCATCCATTGATTAATTTTCTCAACTAATTGCTCTGGAGATTCAATGTCTTCTTCTGATGCAATTCGGTTAAGCATTTCGGTCATAGTTTCAACAGACTCACTTAACAGCAAATTAAAATCATTATTTAGCTCATCAGCTTCAGCTCCTAGGTTACCTAGTTTTTCAGAGGCTTTAGCTAAAGATTCTAATTCATCAATTGACACCATTTCAGCGCCGCGATGGAAAGTATGTAATTCGGCTCTAATCGATTCTTTCACTAATTGATCAGAAAGATTTCGTTCTAGCTGCCCATTGAGTCGAGTAACTTCTTGTAGAATATCTAAACCTTCTGTTAAGAAAATTGAAATAAACTGTTGATCTCTTGATTTGGCAGAGCTTTTATCAGAGCTACTGGCACCAGATCCCAACTCAGCAATTTTATCGAGCAATTGCTGCATTTCGTTAGAGTCAACGGTTGCATTCTGTTTTAGTTTTTCTAAACTCTTATCTAAAAATTGATAAGTTTGTGTTAGCAATTCAATAGTTGCTGATTCAAACCTCTGGTTAGCACCTTTAGTATGTCTGGCTATTTTTTCCCAAGGACCTGTAACTGCCGCAATATGCGCTACACCAGCCATGTTAGCACTGCCTTTTAAAGTATGCAGAGCACGAATTAACTCATCACTTACAGCACAAGTTCCTTCTTTAGGCGCTTGTTCCAAATATTCAGCAATCGCTTCTAAGTGGCTGTCGGCTTCCGTTGAAAAAATATCCAGTAAAACAGGATCTATTACTTCTGCCGCTTCACTATCAAATTCAACTACTTCTTCAACTTCAGACGCCATAGGAACATATTCAAATGTGCTGAGTGGTTTGCCTGCCGCAATATGTTCTGCTCTTGCAATTAATTCTAGGTAATTTGGCTCGCAAGGCTCCTGATTAGCAAATGCTTTAACTAAGCCAGGCAACAATGAAAGAGCTTCATTTAAGACACCAATAACAGGCGACTCAGCGGGAATAGATTCCTCAATAACTTTGTTGAGCATATTCTCCACAGCCCAACTAGTTTCGCCAATGATACTTGCCCCCACTAAGCGCCCACTCCCCTTGAGAGTATGAAATGAACGTCTTATTGTGGTCATTGCTTCTTCGTCTTGAATATTATTAATCCATCGAGGAAGCATATCTTGAATGACCTGAATTTCTTCTTCTGCTTCTTCTAAAAAGATTTCCAAAACTTCTTCATCAATCAGAGTTTCATCAATCTGCTTGTTAGCAGATGAAGTTAATATTGGAATAACTTCTGCGGAAGCATTGCTCGAAGCAGCGTGCTCTTTATTTATTTCCGTCGATTCAGACTCTTGTTTTTCCGTACTAACAGGCTCATCAATAATCTCAAATATATCTTCATTTTGTGCCGCAGATTTTTCAACCTCTTGTTCAACATAAGATTCAACATCTTGTTTATCTGAAGCCTGAGCAAGAGCCTGAGTCAATGTATTAACACTATTTTCAGCACCTTTGAGTATCGAGTCAACGCCTCGACTTGCTCCTTCTTCTGATGCTTCTAAATAATATTCAACACTGGTAATCACATCAGCTAATGCATCAAGATGCTCTTCCTTCGGATGCATTTTTTCTTCCAGAATACGCTTAACAATAAATGCTTTAGCAACTTCAAGTACCCGTGCGGCTTCATCAAAAGAAATAATCCGAACACCACCTAAAACTTCGTCGAGTAATGACGGTACGTCAGACAATGACTCTTGCTCAAAACCCGATGCAATATAATTGATCATCTGATCTTTTGCAGATTGCATACTTTTACGTGCGACTTTAATTAAAGCTTGAGTTGCTTCATCAACTTGCGATTCTTTAGCTTTCACCTGACTTAAGTTACTCGCATCAGTTTCGTCTGTAGAATCGCTAATCACATTTAAATTAACATTTTTAAGATTAACTTCAACTAACAGTAGTGCGCTGGCTAACTCCATCACAACAGCATCGTCAGGCATTTTCCCGCTGTCGATTAATCCTTGGACATGCACAATTTGCTGACGAATAACATCTCGCGGTATACCTAATTCTAACAATGTTAAAGTGTCTGAAATTCGATTAAGTGATTCAACTAAACTTTGTAATTGCCCAACATCTTTAACTTGTGCTCGAATAAAAAGGTCGAGTTGATCTTTGACTGTCGCCAGCTCTTCATTAATAGCACCAACGACACTGGTAACAGCAGTTGAGTCAGGTTTAGTTAGCTTGTCTTGATGTTTTTTTACTTCTTGACTGTCAGCTAAAACAGCCGATAAATTAAATTCTTTTTTAAGTGATTCAACTCGCGCATTAGTCGAGTGAGAACGCGCCACAAAATATAATAAATCAGATAATAATTTTTCAGGAATAATATCTGACATTGCACTTGCACCCAGCTCAGATAATCGTCGAATCTGTTTATCAACTTGTGCAAGTAATTGATGAATTTCTTTCTTCTTATAAAGCCCTGACTCGGTAATAGAAAAAATAAAGCCATCAGCAATCCACCATAAACGAGCAACAGACGCCCCTTCGGTTAGTGCTTCAAGTCGCAATAAAACCTTGTGGATACGTGACAAAGACTCTTTCGGATTTTCTCCACGAATTAATCCCGTTAAACCTTTTTGAAAATGTGCTCGCAATTTTTTAGCATTATCTTGAAATGCTGTTGTTTTATCACTTTCACTAACTTTTTGAGTCGCTTTAGGTGGAATAACATGAAAAGTTTCTGCGCTAAAGAGTTCTCTTTCTGAAATAGGAATTTGCCCGCTTGAAACTCTTAACTCATTAATTAACGGCAATAAAATAACAGGCAAATCTTTTTGCCCTTCTTCAACTCGCTCCAGATAACCTGGCATTTGAAGCAACGCTCGCATTAATACTTCAAAATTAGCTTCTTTTGCAAATGTCTCATCATTTGACATTTTTTCTGCCAGCATTTCCATTTCTTGAGCAAGTTTTGCTGCACCAGAAAAGTCCAGCATTTGTAAAGTTCCCTGCACCTGATGCAGACAGTTAATACAAAACTGAATTTGGGTTTGATCTTGTGTGTCTTCTGCGAAACTCTCTAACCCTTGACGTGCTTGCTCAAGCGTATTGTTAATTTCTTTTCGGACCCAACTTAACGCCAATTGGTCATAATTGTCGCTCATGACTACTCCGCCATTTCTATAATTAACTGTCTTTTCGCAAAAATGCGAGACAGTGTTTATTATCAACTCTAGTTAACAGCTCATTCCCGACACTGGTCAACTCACCATGTCCTAGCACAAGTAACCCACCGGGTTTTAAACGTTGTGTAAGCTGTTCAATAACTGCTTGTTTTTTATCTTGCCTAAAGTAAATCAGTACGTTTTGACAATAAATGACATCAAAATTTTGTTTCAACTTTGTGCTCATTTCCAAAACATTACTTTGGATAAAACAGGTTCTCTGTCTAATATTATCTTTAATCTGATAATATTCATCAGCTAATCGATTGAAATAACTATTTTTGGTTACCGGTGGAACAAAGTCTAGCTGGCGACTGGCATAAATACCTTCTCTGGCTACAGCTAAAGAAGGGTAACTAATATCGACACCCGTTACGCCAAAATAAACTTGTTTTCCACACGATTCATTCAATCCAATATTTAGCTTATCCATTTCTATTGCAAGCGTATAAGCTTCTTCACCGGTAGAGCACCCAACACTCCACAACTGAAAATGCTGTGGCTTCTCTGGTTCGGCTTGAAATCTTTCTGTCGCTCTATTCCGGCAATAACTGGATACAACATTAAGGGAAGATATATCGCGATAATAGCAAGTTTCATGCACCGTTAATGAGTCGACTAAGGAAGCCCAATCTAAAATTGAAATCGCTCCGGCATCCAACTTGCTATATAACTCGCTATAATTTTGTATACCTTTCTCTTTCATGTGACGAGAAAGCGCTGCAATGAGAAATGCCTTACGACTTTCCGGCAACCACAATCCCGTTCTTTTTTCCAAAAACGCCTGCCATAAAGCAAACTCATCAGACTCCATGTCCGGCATTTCATACGCTGGCATATAGATACTTATACTTCTTCAGGTAATTTAAATCCGGCAATTGAATTATTCAATTCATCCGCTAACTCCGCCAGTTTCCCGATCGAGTTCGCTGTATTTTGGGTACCTTCAGATGTTTGGTTAGTAATTTCCTGGATAACGTTCATCGTATTAGAAACATGACCAGCTGATGCTGCTTGTTGACGTGCAGCATTCGAAATGTTTTGGATCAAATCCGACAAACTTTTTGATACTCGTTCAATCTCTTCCAGTGCAACACCCGCATCTTGTGCTAAGCGTGCTCCATGGACCACCTCCGAGGTACTTGCTTCCATCGATATAACAGCTTCGTTAGTATCAGTCTGGATTGTTTTTACCAGTGCTTCAATCTGTTTAGTCGCATTACCTGAACGTTCAGCTAATCGCTGTACCTCATCTGCTACCACCGCAAAACCACGCCCTGCTTCCCCTGCCATCGATGCCTGAATTGCGGCATTAAGTGCCAGAATGTTTGTTTGGTCGGAGATGTCGTTAATCAAAGATACGATATCCCCGATTTCTTGTGATGATTCACCTAGACGCTTAATTCGTTTAGAGGTTTCTTGAATTTGCTCACGAATCGTATCCATACCTGTGATTGTGTTTCGTACAACCTCGCCCCCCTTTTTCGCGATATCAACCGACTTTTCCGCAACCGTTGCTGATTCAGAGGCGTTAGCTGATACTTGTTCAATCGATACCGCCATCTCATTAATCGCTGCTGATGCCCCTGTAATCTCTTGCGCTTGGTTACGCGATGCTTGCGCCAGTTCCATCGAAATATTCTGCGTAGCATCCGTTGCATTAGCCAGTTTAACAACTGAGTCTTTGATTGTTGATACTAACGTTCTCAATTGATCGATGGTAAAGTTCATCGCATCCGCGATAGCTCCCGTAAAGTCCTCGGTTACCGTCGCATTGGTTGTCAAGTCACCGTCTGCTAATCCTTCCATTTCATCCAGTAAACGAATGATAGCTTGTTGGTTTCTTTCATTTTGCAGTTTTTCTTGATCCGCAATGTGTCTTGCTTTTTCTGTTCGCCCTCGGTCATCTTTTCTTTGGCGTCCATACAAAAGAATCAACAAGATAATAATACAGCCACCAGCAATAGCAGACCAAAAAGGATGACCCACTTGATAAACAACTGTCAGATGTTTTTCGTAAGCACCTTGTAGATCGTCAGTAAGTTGCAGCATTTCATTGGCTTGAATAAATATTTTGTCTGACTTTTCATGAACATCAAACAGCTCATCAGTATGACTGATTACAAATTCCACACTCTGCTTTACACCAGTATAGAGAGCGGCAATTTCTTCCAGAGCACTTCTTGCTTGTGCATTTTTAACGCGGCTAATATCCATCATGGCATCGCCTTCCAGCATACCTGTTAATACTTCACCAAATAAATCCACATCATGTCCGAAGTTTTCAGCGGCTAACGATGCATCATCACCACCCGCCAGTACTTTCTGGAAACTTCGGTTAATTCTTTCTGCATAGGTAATTTGGCGTGCGGCATACATAACCTGTTGTGCAGACGCGTTATTATCAAGTAATATGTCCTGAACTTTTTCATACAAAAACTGCATTTGCGGGATAGACTCTGATAGCTTTGAAGAGATCTCATAGAGTCCGGTAACCGTTTCTTCACCTTTAGAAACCACCCCCGCATTACTATTCATGTCATCCCATAGCTCTCCTACTTGCTTCACTTCGTTGTTGCGAATATTTTCAGGAGAAGGCTGTAAGCCTTTTGAATCGTCCCCCCGTAGCAGGTGATTATATTTAGCTTGGAATTCTTTAGTTGAATCATTCAATAAGCGAAACGCTTGTGAATTACCTTGCGATGCCTCTGAAGCATTTTTTGCAATTTGTTGCGATAGCACTCGCAAGTCACCGGCTTTTGTCAGTCGAGCTTGGTTTTGTTGGCTCTCATACAGCCCCACACCCAAGTTTGCGGCTCCGACTAAAATGAATATGAAGAGCAACCAAATATAGACGCCAGTATTCGACTTAGTGACTATTTGGCTTTTTTTATCGTCTGCTGCGCTCATAGTTAGATTCCTGAATACAATAAAATTTCAAAAGAAAAAAAGTGTCTTTTAAATCAAAGCAACTTGTCGAAACGACGGCGTTTCAGCAAGTGCGTTCAAACTAAAAACAGTCCATAGCTTTTCACCCGAATAAAACCCTCCTTTCAGGTATGGTTGCATGGCTTCATCATGCACTGGTATTTCCTTAACCCAGTCTTCGTCTTCGAAGTGATTCATCCCCAACACTTCATCAACAATAACGCCACAATGAATATCATTGTGATTAATGACCAATAAACGTTGGCGTCGCAATGCATGCGGCGCTTTACGTCCGAAAAAGCCATGTAAATCCATAATAGGTAGTAAGGTTCCACGAATATTAGCCAAACCTTTCACCCAGTTTTTAGCGCCAGGAACTTTGGTATAACGTGGAATTGAAATGATTTCAGCAACTTCACTTAATTTGACAATGTAATCATTTCCAGATATTCGAAATCCGACACCGGTCCAGAACCGACTAAGATCTTCTTCACGAGGTGACGTTGCAGCGCTCTCAAAACTTCGCTGCTCGATGCTTTGTAAAAACTCAAACGCTTGCTGGTCTGTAATCTCGCTCATAGTATCAATTAGCGTCCTAAAATAGCTTGGATAGTGTTAATCAAGTTACCTTCTTCAACAGGTTTGGTCAGGTAATCTTTAGCCCCTTGACGCATTCCCCAAATTTTGTCAGTTTCCTGATCTTTAGTCGTAACGATGACTACTGGTATATGAGCCGTGGTTGACTCTTTTTTCAGTTGTCTGGTTGCCTGAAAACCGTTGAGTCCAGGCATAACCACGTCCATCAAAATAAGATCAGGTAATTCTTGCTTAGCTACCTCAACGCCGGCCTCACCACTTTCAGCCGTTACAATTTGATACCCATTTGATTCTAAAATAGTTGATAGAACATGTATCTCTGTTGGAGAGTCATCAACGATTAAAATTTTAGACATTTACTTTATTCTCCCGCATAGCTGGTTTGGTATTATTTACAGCTAGTCATTAAAAAATTGAAACAAATTATGCGTGACTGACATGGTCAGTTATAGCGCCAAGTAATTCATCTCGGCTAAATGGTTTAGTCAGATACTGATCCGAACCGACAATTCGCCCTTTGGCTCGATCAAATAAGCCATCTTTGCTTGAAAGCATGATGACCGGTGTGTCTTGAAAGTCTTTATTATTTTTTATTAATGCGCAAGTTTGATAACCGTCTAATCGAGGCATCATTATATCAACAAAAATAATATTGGGTTTATGGTCTGCAATTTTTGCAAGCGCGTCAAAGCCGTCAACAGCAGTAACAACTTCACAGCCAACTTTTTTGAGCAAGGTTTCAGCAGTTCGACGAATTGTCTTACTATCATCAATCACCATTGCTTTAAGACCCTGAAAGCTATTTTCCATTCATTTTGTCCTCATCAAGTAGCCAACACTACCTGTAAATCTAAATTCGCACTGAGCACAAGCCTAGTACATATGAAACATGGATCACTTTTAACATAAAAAACACTGCCATTCCACCGAGTTTTGTGCGAAATGAGCGTTATTCGAAACACTTTCCCTATTGTTAGCTTAAAAAAGAAAACCATAGTTATCAAGCTTTTAAAAGAGAAGATAACTATTCAACTTTAAATAATTCCTGTAACACATTGATATTTAAAGATAATCGCTTGTTTTTATAATAATACTATCTATAATGAGCCAACAATAGTAACTTTCTTCTGATATCAATTATAGTCGAGAATTTTAATGACGCTTAAAATTGCCATTTTGATGGATCCTATTCAAAGCATTAACATCAAAAAAGATAGTAGTTTTGCCATGTTACTGGAAGCACAACAGCGAAAACATGCACTATTTTATATGGAGCAATCCGACTTATTTTTAAAAGATAATCAAGTTCAAGCACATGCTTGCCCACTTAAAGTTTTTGATAATCCCAATCATTGGTTTGAACTTGAAAGTCAATCAACTTATCCAATCACTGATTTTGATGTAATTTTAATGCGTAAAGATCCACCATTTGATATGGAATTTGTTTACTCAACTTACCTCTTACAATTAGCTCAAGAACAGGGTGTATTAATCGTTAATAACCCGCAAAGTGTTCGGGATGCCAATGAAAAGTTATACACGGCTTGGTTTCCTCAATGCTGTACTGACATGCTAGTAAGTAGGAATCCAAGCGATTTTCGTGAGTTTCTCGCGACTCATAAGGATATCATTTTAAAACCATTAGATGGAATGGGAGGAAGCTCGATTTTTCGAGTTCAACAAAACGATCCAAATATTGGGGTTATTATTGAAACTCTAACTCAAATGGGTCAACAGTCTGCAATGGCACAAAAATTTATTCCAGAAATAGCCCAAGGCGACAAGCGGATTTTAATGATTGATGGAGAACCAGTCCCCTATTGTCTGGCACGTATCCCAGCGAAAGGAGAGACTCGCGGTAATCTGGCTGTTGGCGGACGCGGAGAAGCAAGACCTTTGTCAGAAAAAGATCGCTGGATTGCCAACCAGGTCGGCCCAACTCTCAAGCAAAAAGGGTTATTATTTGTAGGGCTTGATGTAATTGGTGACTATTTAACAGAAATTAATGTTACCAGTCCAACTTGCATCAAAGAAATTGATGCCGCATATTCAACGAATATTGCGGGACTCTTATTTGACGCTATCGAAAAACGATGTGAGTAAGAATAAAATTTAGTTTATGCAAAATCATCAAGGTATTATTGACTCAGGCGATCAGCCACAAATCAGCCAATTAGATAAGGTTATATTTTGTAGCTTTTTAGCTCTCGCTTTTCACGCACTTTTATTTTTTGGTTTGGGTTTTCAGTTACCAGAATTATCTAAAAGCCAATATGAAAAGACCTTTAATGTCGTATTGGCTCAATTTGAGGCCGAAAAAAAGCCGGAAAAAGCAGACTTTATCAGCCAAGCAAATCAAGAAGCTGGTGGTGATAGCGAAGAAAAACTAGCCCCAAGTACAAAAGAGATGGCGCAATTTAACGACCCCGATCAAATATCCTCTGAACCACAACAAATGCGCAGTAGTGAAAGTTCAGCCCAACCAACCCCAGAGCTACTTAATGCCGATGGCAAACCATTTTCAGCAACACCACAAGTTGATATCACACAACAAAAGTCATCAATACCAGATGCAGCATCACTCATAGATAAGAGCTACCGACTGAGTGGTTTAATTGCTAACTTGGATAACAAGAATGTCAATCAAGCACTCAAAGCTCGCCGTCGGCAAGTATCCGCGGCAAGTCATCGTTCTTCTGATGCACTCTATCTTGATAGCTGGCGACGAAAAATTGAACGCATAGGTAACCAGAATTACCCAGAAAAAGCGAAACTTGAAAATGTTTTTGGCAATTTAACACTAAAAGTCAGTATTAATCCTAATGGTACAATTAACCAAATTGAAATTATGAAAAGTTCGGGAAGTAAAGTTTTAGATGACGCGGCACTCAGAATTGTACGTTTAGCAGCACCTTTCAAACCTTTAACCAAAGAAATGCTTAAAGATACCGACATTCTTGAAATTATCCGCGTTTGGCAGTTCCAACCAGGTAATCAATTTCAAACTAACTAAGTATAAAAACTAATCAAGGCTATCAACTTCAATCAATAGGTTGCTATAAATCCATGAATACCTGTATTTCTACCTTGTTTTTCTGAACGTTTGTGCCAACAATAGAGTTATGGATAATTTCCCCAGTTTAAAAAATCATTTACTCATATCGATGCCTTCGCTGAATGAAAGCGAATTTGCACAAAGCGTCACCTTATTGTGTGAACATAATGAAGATGGCGCTATGGGGATTGTAATTAATCACCCTCTCGAATTTTCTACTTTAGAACTCCTTGAACAAATGAAAATTCCTTGTCAAAAAAACCGGAATATTAATCCCGTATTTGCAGGAGGTCCGGTTCAAGTTGATCGCGGTTTTGTTATCCATAGAGCAGAAAAATCGTGGAAATCGAGCATCAAGCTTGATCAAAATGTCGCAATAACAACTTCATCCGATATACTTCATGCTATTGGTCGTCATGAAGTTGCTCAAGATGCTTTCATTGCCTTAGGCTATGCTGGCTGGGGAGCAGGCCAACTTGAAGAAGAAATTATGCAAAATAGTTGGTTAACCGTTCCTATAGATAGCGAGATTATTTTTTCCACCGATATTGATAAACGTTGGAAGAAAGCCGTCAAACTACTTGGTATTGATGCCGACAATTTATCTAATTTTGCTGGACACGCATGACCCAAATACTCGCTTTTGATTTTGGACTAGCTAGAATTGGGGTCGCAGTAGGCCAATCAATTACCCAAACAGCCTCGCCACTGAATACTTTAAAAGCGAATAATGGTGCGCCAGACTGGCAACAAATTGAAATTTTATTACAACAATGGCAACCATCAAAAGTAATCATCGGTGAACCATTTAATATGGATGGTAGCGATCAAGCTATTACAGTACAAGCAAGGAAGTTTGGCAATCAATTGCATGGTCGTTTTGGGGTACAAATTGAAATGGTTGACGAGCGCCTATCTAGTGCTGCGGCGCGAGAAGCCATATTTGATTTCGGCGGCTACAAAAAGCTTAAAAAATCACAGATTGATAGCGTTGCAGCCGCGCTCATTTTAGAATCGTGGTTTGCTAACCATTCAGAGTTTTAGCGTTACACCTCTAATTCTAATCCGTTATTTTTTCTCAGGAATAATACTTGCTTTGGTGAGGACCAAATTGATTTTAGGTACATCTCCCCAACCTAACTTTGGATGTACATCAGTTTGCGCACGAGCAAGCGAATCAACTACATCGCTGCCTTCCATCACCATTCCAAAGACGGTGTACCCCCAGTCTTTACCGGGATCCAGATTATCATTGTCTCCCAAATTAAAATAAAACTGGCTGGTGGCAGAGTGTGGCTCCTTTTCTCTCGCCATTCCAATGGTATACATTTCATTTTTTAATCCATTGCCAGACTCGTTATAGATCGGTTCATACTCTTTAATTGGGTTATACAACAAATCGTATCCGCCACCTTGCAATACAAAATCATGTACTAATCGATGGAAGACAGTTCCATCATAACGTCCTGAAGCAACGTAACTTAAAAAATTATTACTCGCAATTGGCGCACGAGTGCGATCTAACTCAATGATAATATCGCCTAATTTAGTGTCTAACTTAACTCTAGGAAAAAGGTTGTCTGGTTGAATCTCGCTTCCCCGTTCAGCCGCAGTTATCAAGCCGGCAAAAAAACAGAAAGATAGCCCAATAATTATCGTTAATTTTTTCAAAAATAATTCTCTTATTTTTTGTTGTCATTAAGTGAAAGTGTAAGGCTGTTTTTTCTTGGATTCAACCGCTAAAAAAATACTCCTTACTTATCTCAGAAAAAAGCCATGCTTAAACTGATCCTGCGGCTGAATGATCAATTGATTAATACCACACACAAAAGCCTTGCCAGAAACTTGCGGGATTACTGCATTGTGTTGCGCATAATTTACAGCCCGTAACCCTTTAGCTTGAAATACAGCTCCGGTGATCGATTCAATCGCTAAAGTTTCTCCTAATGAAATATCATTTTTAGCTAAATGAATAGCTAGTCTTGCAGAAACTCCGGAGCCGGTGGGAGAGCGATCAACTTCACCATTAGCAAAAACACAGACATTCCGCGAATGATGAAAAGAGCTTTGTGGTTCATCAATAAAAATAGTCCCATATAAAAAACTCAAATCCTCTTCAAATGGATGCATAAACCAAGAAGGTTTATCCTGCATAAGTGATTTAATTTCATGACTCAGGACAATTAACTCAGGAATATTTTCAGGAGAAACAGATAATCCCAATTGTTGTATATTAATACAAACATAAAATGCACCGCCGTACGCCACATCAAACTTAATAGGTTTAGGGTAATGATTCAGCATCATTTGCTGATTAAGCTGAGTCACAAATGCAGGTACACTATCAAAAGAGATTACGATTTCATTTTTTTCTTGTAACGCAAACGCACGGATCAGTCCACACGGCGCTTCAATATTTAACGAAGCACGACCATCAAGCATTTCCACCCATTGCATTTCAACCGCTAAAGTCATAATTGCTATAATCGCATGGCCACACATAGTACTGTAGCCCTCGTTATGCATAAAAATAACGCTGCAGTCTGCTTCAGGGTGGAACGGTGGTAACAATAAGCATCCATACATATCGGCATGACCACGCGGTTCAAACATTAATGCTGTACGTAAATAGTCATGCTCTGATTGAATAAATTGACGATAAGCTAATAACGAATCACAGGTGACCTGAGGATAACCATCCAAAATCACACGTAACGGTTCACCTCCCGTATGCATATCGATTGTATTCAATCGAGTCGCTTGTTCAGGTAACAGATATTTCTGGCGACTTTGGTATTTTTTCCAAAAACTTTCAGCTTTTTGGCCATAACTAGAAAAAGTAATCTTTTCTATTTCCTTAATCTTATCATTCATTCACTTTAACTTTCTTGATTAATTCATTGGTTTTAAATGAATTTCAGCACTTTTATTATTCATGATTTTATCTTTTGAATAATAGAGCGGGAAATAGTCCCCTTTATTCCAACCTTCAAATAAATCGT
>JAUIHB010000322.1 GCA_030432465.1 Gammaproteobacteria bacterium | reverse complement strand
TATTTATTCGTAGTTAATTATAAAAACCCAAAATACACTATGTTTGTATGAAATTTTTTTAAATTTATGTATTTGTATATAAATATTGAGAATATTTGCGTATATTTATCTACAGTTTAGAATTGTTGAATTACAAACAAAACAAAGAATGCGGTAAACTAACGTTTTAATGATTTTTGGATCTTTTTTTTTAAGTGAAAAAGCAGGAGTAAAATTAAAAGAAGAGGTGTAATTGATTGTAATAGACATTTCCCCAACCTTTCATAGTATTAAATAGCCTATACAAGGAAAGCAAAGCCTATCGGCAAGTGTTGTAGTTTGGTGTAGTGAAATTACGCTGCAGCTTTGTTACTTAACAGCCATATAAGGAAGATATCATGAGCAAGAGCGTTGACTTTTCGTCACATTATGCGACCCCCGCAGAGATCAAAGACTTTCCCAATGAGCCTGAGTTACAAAGTACCATGGATAGGTTATGGGATTCGGGTCTTGACGCTGCTAATCAAGCAGCAATAGTGAGCAACCCATGGACCGTTGATAATCAAGCGCCATGTAGCTGGTATGTAAACCGCAAAGAAGTACAGTTGCCACTCGATTCACATATCGTAGAGCCCGTATTTTGGACAGCCTTTCCAAATCGCTTGAAACTTTATTTTTCACAAACGGAAAAAAGCCCTTATGGTTTGTCGGTCCAACAAGTGTATCATTTGGCTGATTTTGCTGATGTGACTTTATCACCCTATCCAGCAAATGTGCCAGACAAAGATCCGAGTAATAATGGATTGCCATTTAAAATCCCGTCTAAAACCTGTCCGAATATGTCTTGGCAAGAGTCGCAAAGTACTTGGCAAGGTTATGATCCAAATGGCCCTAGGGGCTGGCTTGATGAATACTGTGAATGGGCCGTGACGCGTAATAAAGATGGCAAGATTACGAAAATCAACTTTACCTGCGAAAATCCAGAATATTGGTACACGTTATGGAAAGTTTCACCGTCAAGAGTAGCAGAGCTTTACACCCAATTACTCGATAATGGCACCACCATTACCGTTGAAGACTTGCAATTGAAAGATGCAAACGGTGAGCTTGTTATTGACCCATTTACCGACGCACCTGCTTACAACCCGCTTAATAAGTGGAATGTAGGTACCATCGCTGACAGCGAAAAAGGCGGTGCTGTACACTTAACAAGTCCGCCAAATACGATAGGTGCGGAAATTCTACTGGCATCACAAGCGACGTTATTGAGGGATTTACCTGCTCAGCAGTATAATATGCAACGGCTTGTTTGCGCAGGTGCCTTTGGTCGTCCCTATCGCAATAGTGACCCACATATTGGATTCCAAGTGAATCAGGTGATAAAAAACTTAACCGTTAAAGCAATGCTAACTAACCCACTAGGTCTTTACTTACAAGCACCAGATTTTAGTAGTTACACCTTTCCTGCGGGAACCCAATTAACTGATTGGTTTAGTATTGTAAGAGGTAGAGCGGCGCTAGATGATGGCGAAAATTATGACCAAATTCTTCACATGCAATTTCATGCACCTGAAGGTTTTACGCTTGAAGATGTAACGATTGGAACGACTGTTGAAGGCGGTGCACGTGGGCCAAGTCAACAACCCCAAGCGATAAAATATGCAGGGCAAATTGCTGAAACCTTTAAAGTAGGTATAGCTGCCAGCGCTGTGCCATCAGAACCGAGTCAAAAACAGCAGCCCTTGCCTAATGTAATTGCTAAAACTTCAGAATGTAATGGCTATCCAGCCATGGTGATTGCAGAGAATGTACTTAACGCTATGATGGCGGTAAATCAGAACCCACCGTTTGTTTCATTCCCAGCTTATCTAAATCGTAATACCAGTTATCAGAATATTGTCGTTCAGGCGGGCTATGTTAGTCCAACAGGAAATGTGACCCAAGCGACGATTAAAGCGTGCCGTGAAGACGGTAGTGTCGATTCAAATATTATTATTGTAGTTAACCAAGTTACAAACAGTAATGGAACACCTGTCGGTGGTGGCTCTGGCAACAGCGCAGGCTATTATAACTTTTTTGTCACTATCCATGTTGAAGCGGGCGCTGAATCTGGATTGCGTGGGGTGATAGTGAAAAACCCCGCATCGACAGAACGCTCGACGCCAATGCCTGGCTTACTTTATATTAATGTTTAGGAGTACTATGAAATGAAAATCAATAAATTAGTTTCAATGCTTATGGTACTTTCATTGTTATTACATGTACTTTTAGCATCGGTGAGCGTTAAGGCTCAGGAAAAGCAGGTCTCTTCGCCTTCATTTGCTTGTTTAAATGCTCCTACAGTGAGTAGTTTTGTACCTGGTGACACTAGTATTACGTCGCAAAATGGCTTGAATTGCTTTGCGTGGCAAGTATTTATGGGGCTTAATTGGGCAGCAAAAGAAGGTGAACCGGGTAAACCCGAACTCAGTGTGCTCGCTGCGCAATTTGGTGCATCGGGCAGCGCATCAGAACAGCCTACAACGGTTTGGGAAACGTATGCGAATGCTGATGCTGTATTTTTACCAAATGCGGCAACGCCTGCACCATTTGGTAGTCAAGCTAAGCCTTGGGGCAATAAACCAATACCAGCAAGTTGTTCGGCAAATTCGACGAAATATCGCGTTATGAGTTCGAGTCGCAAGGCGAGTATGACGTCAAGCACTGGCGAATCCTTTAATTTAAGTGCAGAAACAGCGCAGGCATTTCCTAGTAATAACCCAAATTGGTTGGCTGATAAACGCGGTCAGTTGGTTTATTACGAAGTGCTTATGAGTGAAGACGAATATAACTTCATTGTCGACAACACCCTTTATGATGCGAATGGTCAAGCCGATAGGATTAATGCGAAAAAGAATATAGCAATACCTTTGGGTGTAGGTACCAATGCAAAAGAAAAAGTCGTATTAGGAGGCCTCGAGCTCAAGGCCGCTTGGTTAGAAGTGGCCGATCCTAACACAGGCAATTGGCAAACTGATTTCAAACTGAGTACGGCGACTATTTATGATGAGTCAACCAATGCTTGCAGTACTAAAACACTGGCATTAGTTGGCTTACATATTATTCACAAAACGGCGTCGCAGCCGCAGTGGGTATGGGCTACATTTGAGCATAAAATGAATGCGCCTGACACTGCAAAAATCGACCAACTGGCTAATCCAAATGACTATACCTTTTATTCTCCAAGCTGTAGCGAAAAAACGGTTCCTTCGGCCTGCAAAGCTAAAATGGTATCGGGTGTGGCAGTTACTAAAACGAGCTGTGATGTCAATGTGTCACCGGCTTATATGCTAGATAGTAAAAATGGCTGTGAACCTTATCCAATACAAGTGTCACGTGATTTTACTATTAAAGACACAACCGATAATAAGATAGCGTCAATTAATGCATCTGCCCAAGCACTCATTAAACAGGCGAATCCTAGTTCTGTATTTGCTAATTATCAGTTAGTAAATACGCTTTGGTCATCGGCGTCTATTAATGACAATGAACCACCAGGTAACCCACCATTAACCCCATTATCTATCAGTGGGGCAACCCCGACGATTAGTGAAGTACCTGTGGCAAATACAACGCTAGAAACTTATGCTCAGGGTTTTAATTGCCTGTCTTGTCATGCCTTTGCTGGAGTGCCAGAAGGTGCGAGCAAATTGCTAGGTGGAAAAAGTTACGCTACCGATTACTCATTTGTATTTGGTTTTGCCCAATCGGCAAGTTGTTATTGGATGCAAAACAGTGCTGGTTTTGCATGGGTTGATGCACCGCAAGGGGAGTTAACTAAACAGCAATGTTACAATTTAAATAGCTGTGGCGACGGTGGCAATCAATCTGGTGGAGGCTGTTACAAATGGGCGGCAGGTCCAAATCATCCGCCTCAACCATGGGCTGTTCAATAGTCACCTAGTGAAAATAACAAAGACACCCACTCTAATTTGATTTAGTTTGGGTGTTTTCTATGTTTAGGGTAAGTACCACTTCTTAAGGATGAGAAGTATAGTGAACAACTAATTTTGGCCACCTAATTAGAGCTTAAGCTATTCCATAGACAACTCACAAGTATCATTAAGCATGTTACAAACAGCTAATAACAAAGATATTGCAATAATTTAAAAAGAGCGGGTGATCCGCTCTTTTTAAAGATTAGAACTTGTAAGTCACGCCGAATGAAAATGAATCGTGATCAATTTTAGTGCTACTTTCTCCAACTTTGATTTCGAAATCAGGGTGTAAGCTGTAATCTGCATAAACTGCCCAGTTTTCATTAAAGTTATACTGTGCACCTAAACCAAAACCCACGCCAGAATCTGAAAATGCAAACGAACCTCGAGACGGTATGCCCGTTGTTGCACCATTTTCGTCTAATCGGAATTCTACAAATTCGCCTTTGATTTCTGTGTCCAGATACGAAGCATAAGCAAATACGCTAAATGCATCGCTGATAGGGTAAGTGCCTTTGGCTTTTAGTGACCATTGGCTGTCGATGTCT
>JAUIHB010000321.1 GCA_030432465.1 Gammaproteobacteria bacterium | reverse complement strand
CTGCATTCACTGCGCGACCAGAAATGTCAGTAATTCTTTCTTGTAAAAGTAGTAGCTGTTGTTTGCTTTCAGCTGTTAAATTAATAGCAAAAAAAATTCTATGTGCTTTTTTCTTAGACATTCTATAACTTAGTATTCAATCGAACTGGCTTTCATTATAGCTGAAATTTAACTCTATAGCTCAACTCCAGTAGGGTTTCGATTTAAATGCTGCTTTGCGAGTTTGCTCTATGGCGTCTAATACAGGTTGATTTCTCTTTTCCAGCCATTCTAGAGTTTCCTCTTTTTGATGATTTTCCAACTGAAGCTCGTAAATATAGGCGTTCATTTGTAATTCGCGAATACCATCTAAAATATCGACCCAGGACTGACGAAAGCTAAGCCGCTTTTTCGAATCAAATAATCCGCCAAAAAATAATCCAGTATCGAGTGCTCGACGAATCTTTGCTATTTCTTTAAGATATTCGGGAGGAGTCAAGTTAACTTTAGGACCTAAATCGCGTTTAAGTTCTTTTAGCATGTGATCTAATTGTTTGCGCGCATAATCAATTATTGGGGTGCTTAGCTCTGTACGATCTTTTTCAGGAATAAAATCTCGCCACTCCTTAAAATAAAGCCATTGAGACATATTTAACATCATTAAATTGTAGCGACGGGTGGCAAGTAGCGCTTTAAAGTCCGCAATCGCATTTTTAGCATCTGCTGTTATTTTCTTTTGTTGTGCTTCAACTAAATTCCAATCTGCTTTTTGTTGTAAATAACGGCTTAAATAGCGTTTATGCTTTGCTGCATCTACAATTGGGCGCATGGCTTCAGCTAGCCAATTCCAGTTATTACGTAAATCATTGGTTGCTTGACGAGGAATTAAACCACCAAACACCATATACATGTGATGCAGATAAATTAATGCCCGATACATTTCCAAGACTGCTGAGTGCGCATTTTTTTGGTTAAGATAGAGTTCGTAAAACTGCCAGTGTTTAAGCCCTGCATAGCAGATTTTGTCAAAAGCTTGCTCTGCTTCTTCTCCTTGGCTGAGTTCGATAGCTTGCATTTTGTAGCGTTCAGGTACAAAGTTTTTACATAAGCTGTAACCACGTCGTGCTTTACTGGCATTGTATAAGGTTAAGTCCTGATCTTTAATTAAATAGCGACCTAAAGCAAAAATATACTCAGCACTGCCTTCAATCAGTTCAAGTTCGACTTCACAAATGTTTAAACTTCCACCATCTGCGGTAATTGTCCCTTCGTCTAAAGCAACTTCAATTTTTGTTTTATCAGAAAAGCTAATGATGCAGCTGGTACGCTCGAAATTGGTTGTAAAGCAAGGCTCAAAGTCACCGTCTTCTTCTTGAGCTTCTTCAACCAGTATTTGCAAATAAGGATCGGAAATGAGGGATATATCGAGCTGCTCCGTATCCAGAGTAATCTCATCTTCATTGCGTTGAGAGAGGCCACCAATAGCCTTGCCTGCCGACTTTATTGTCTGAATAAACCGACCATCAGCACGTCTAATGCGCATGCCTATTGAGAGTTCTCGCAATTTATAATGCTGCGTATCAAAATAAGTATTTTCCAGTTGAGTTGTCTTCCAAGGGCTTTGTGATGCTGCACCTGGAAAGTCTAACTCTCTGATTTTCATTATTTTTTCATGATCAGCTGCAAGTTTTAGCTCAAGTTCTTTGGCCATAAACAATGTCTTTTATCGTTAGGTGTTGCTATTTAACCATTCATTGTTGCGTTTGTCATTAATCCAAAATAGGGGATATTGCCAACAAATTTGTAGTCAATTTATAAAAACGTGATGTTGATTAGTTTTATTGCGCTAAGGTATTCCGTACAATAGCCCAAATTTGGGTTGTTCGCACGCCCAAAAGCAAGCCCTCAGGCTATATAATAGCTGATTTACATGGGATGTTTGTGACAGTATTGATTTCCTATGGATGGACTCATTTTTGCAATAACTTCATGTATGTACATGAGTAAAGAGAAAATTTAAGATGATGAAAAAACTTTTAGTATTCCTTTTGATTATCGCTAGTGGTGATTTTTCTGTGCAGGCCGAAACGGTTTATGTCAGTGATAAGGTCGAATTGATTTGGACGAGAACAGGACCTTCTGATGCTTATAAAGTCAAATTTAAGTTAGCTCCGGGTGCAAAATTTGAAGTGCTACAAAGAGATGAAGCTAGTGGTTATGTTGAAATTAAAGACGAGGAAGGTCGGGTTGCTTGGATCGAAGGTAAATATTTAACTGGGACACCGACTGCTAATCGACTGCTTGAATCGACTCGTGCAGAAATGAAAGAATTAAAAGAGGGATTTACTGAAAAAGTTAATTCTCTTGAAAGGCAGATAAAGCAGCTGCAACCACTAAAAGCTACAAATGACACATTACAAAATGAGTTAGCAAAATTAGAGACTGACTATGAAATGGTTCGTCAGGAAAAACAAACTTATGAAAGCCGTTTTAACCGTGAAGTCTTTTTTGCTGGCGCTGCCGTTTTTATTGTCGGTATGTTATTTGGCTGGATTTTTAGCCGGTTTGGTGGCAAAAGACGCAACGATGGTTGGAGTTAGTAGCATGCTAACTCTTCTTTTATGACTCTATCAATTTATATATTGATAACTACTCATCAAAGTGCCGCAACAATTTCTTAGATAATTGTTCAAATGCGAGGGTTTTATGTCTGAGAAACTATCGGCAGCAAGTAAAACGCCACCAATTAAAATATCTCCAGAGTTTATCGCGCATGCATTTTCGCAATATTTAACGCCTGATAATCAAAAAGAGTTTTTACGTGCTTGTGCCACGCCGTTAAGACCAAGTGTACGGGTGAATACACTTAAATATTCAGTTGAACAATTACAGCGGTTGGCAGCAAAACATCAGTGGCGTTTATTACCGATCCCATGGTGCGAGCAAGGTTTTTGGATTGACACGCAATCAGATAGTGGGTCATCTGAATTGCAGGGATTAGGAAATTTAGCTGCACATGTGCAAGGCGCTTTTTATATTCAGGAAGCGAGTTCTATGTTGCCTCCTGCTGCTTTGTTTTTTGGTGAGCCCTTATTAAATGCTCAAGATGGAATGTCCGAGCTGGTTGTTATGGATATGGCAGCAGCTCCGGGCTCTAAAACAACGCAAATTGCAGCATTATTAAACAATCAGGGAGTGCTTTTAGCTAATGAACTTTCGGCAAGTCGTCTGAAAAGCCTGCATGCTAATTTATTACGTTGTGGTGTAATAAATACGTGTTTATCGCATTTAGATGGTCGAAAAATCGGTGCTTATATGCCGGCTCAATTTGATTATGTTTTGCTGGATGCGCCATGCGGTGGTGAAGGAACGATAAGAAAAGATAATCTTGCATTGAGCAATTGGCGGCTTGAGCAGGTTGAAAGTATTGCGCAGCTACAAAAAGAAATGATTTTATCGGCTTATCAATCACTTAAGCCGGGTGGAAAATTGGTCTACTCAACTTGTACCTTATCGTTTGAGGAAAATCATCAAGTTGTAGATTTTTTGATAGATAATACAGATGCTCAAGTGGAGCCCTTAAGCCAACTATTTGATGGAGCAGAAAAAGCTGTAACTGAACAGGGATATTTGCATGTACTACCTCACTTGTTTGATAGTGAAGGCTTTTTTGTTGCCAAAATAAAAAAGCCTATAAATGCTGAAACGGCTGATTATCCTCAAGCCAAGTACAATGCACCTTTTATCAAACTAAGCAAAAAGCTTAAACAACAGTTTACAGACTATCTTGCTCAATATTTTGGTATTGATATAACGCAATTGAATCTGGAGATATTACAACGAGATAAAGAAATATGGATATTTCCAAAATCGATCAGCAAGGTTAATCTTTATCTCAAAATCAATCGGGCGGGAACACACATCGCTCAGATTTTTCCTAAAAAAATACGCATAACACATGAGTTTGCGAGTTGTTTTGGACATTTGGCAAAAAAACAAGTAGCAGAGATAAATGCACAGCAAGCTTCTGAATTTATTCAGGGAAAAAACTTTCAGTTAGAGTCGAATGAATTAGAGAATGGGGATATCTTATTAAAATTTGAAGGTCTTATTCTAGGGATTGGTCTTAACCAAAAAGGTAAAGTAAAGAACGGATTACCAAGAGCTTTAGTTAGAGATAACCTAGTATTAAACGCTTCGCTTGAATAACAAAAAATATTATTTTAAATTTAGTGATTATTATTTTAGTTGATGTCTATAAATTAGCTTTCAAGGTAAATGGGGAATTTTTGTTTACCTAAGCCTATATGAGAAGACTTAGGTATTTGATAATATCATTGGATTAAAGAGAGTTATTTTTATTTTAGGTTGTCTATTTCACGTTTTAAGTCATAGCCTTTATCGGTCACAATAGCTTCTAAGGTTTCTACTCGCTGTTGAAGCTTTTCAAGATTCTTCAAGCGACAAAGAGAAGAAATAAAAACAATAGAGAGAAAAAAATAATGAAAAAAATAAAAAAAAAAAATTAAAATAATAAAAAAAAAC
>JAUIHB010000320.1 GCA_030432465.1 Gammaproteobacteria bacterium | reverse complement strand
CATACAGGCCAGTGCAGCAGATTCATCCAGCAGCGCCTGCGAAGTAAAACGAGATTCCCAGAAATGTCCCTTACAACCGTCTTCTCGATTAGCGAGTCGAGCCAGAGGTTCGTTTAAACGTCGCATTAACCAGGATAAGTCACCTAATCGTTTTCGATAGGTGGCTAATAACTCTTTATCATTAACAATTGCCTGTAAGCGTAATTGACGTTGTTGTTGAAACTCCGGTTTATCCAGTTTACCGGGAAAGGCTTTTAACCAACGTTCAGCCACTTTTAAATCTGACCATTGCTCCGGTGCTTTTGGGTTGGAATAAACCACTAAGTGATAATGGTTGCTCATGACGGCATAGGCATACACTTCAATCGCAAAAACATCAGCCAACTCAATTATTCGACTTTCAATCCATTGACGACGATGTTCATAGTTAACCCCAGTATCTGCATCAACACCACACAGGAAAGTCCGCCTGACACAACGACTGATTAAGTGATAATAACCGGGGGTTTCTGGGTCTATTTGCTCTTTTCTGGGAATAGCCATTTATCGTCCTTGATAAATTGAATGGAGGGTTATTGTTACAAATAGACAGACATCACTCAATCAGAAATACGGGATAAAACACCTGAGTAATTAACGATTGAACGTGTAGGAGATTGACAGTAAAGTGACTGTCTGAAATTGGCTGTCACTCAATCAGAAATACGGGATAAAACACCTGAGTAATTAACGATTGAACGTGTAGGAGATTGACAGTAAAGTGACTGTCTGAAATTGGCTGGTCTGAAATTGGCTGCTTAATGATCTACAAGATTTTATTAAAAGCTATCATTTAAAGCGACGTAAAGAAACAGAGCAGTTTAAATTTTATAAATATAAAGATTTAATTGCGCGTGATAAGGCTAGTCTTGATATATTTTGGTTAAAAGATGATAGTTTGGATAATCTGGATAATCTACCTCCGCCTGCCATCCTACAACAGGAAATTATCGATCACTTAGAAGCTGCATTACAATCATTTAAAGATGTTGCAGCGGGATTGCCAGAAGTCGATTGAAACTAATGCCACAAACCAAACAATCAACCTGAGCACAAAACCAGAACGAAACTCTATAAATAACTAACTTTTAAAACCTATGCGAACGATTTTCACCTTTAACTCTAATATCCCCAAGACTCATCGGTGATCAATTTTCCCAACCCAAACAAAAAAATCTGCAAAATTATCTCAAATTTAAATGATTTTTTCCTGTACGCTTTTCAGCCATATGATAATATCGCTAGTGCTAGCGGTTGGAATTGGTCTGACAACTCGTTTGGTTTATTTTAAGCTTTTAAGTCTAAAGCTTTAATCAGTGTAAGCAACCCAACGAGTGAGGAGTAAAGACCGCCAATCCTAAAATTAGCGGCCCACCTTCGGTCGAGAGTTCGCACCTCTCTGTTGAAGATTAGCCAAAGTTTCACTCAGCAACGGAGTAAAAACGATGACGTACATGCATTGTACATCGGCTTCGCTATCAGCGCGAGCTCAGTTTCTCAACCACTGCATTTTTATCGCAGTAACAAATATTCAATATAATCAACTAGTTATCACCTGTCTTGCGGTTCTACGGCTGACCTTTTGCTATCGTAAGAAAAAATCAGGGCTGACCTGATAGCTGCAAAACCTATTTCCATAACAAAATTTTAAGTTTCAGATGAAAAGTGAGATGACTATCTCCGCTGGTTAGCACCTGTGATATTAATTTACAGGGTAGCAATAATCAATTGTCACCTCTTTTCATCACAACCCAGTTTGAGGAATTGGGCGAGCGCTTATGGAAAGGTAGTTTGCGTTTTTCGGTCAGTCTTTCTACCGCTAGCACCTAAAAAATTGAACGAGAAAATTAAACGAATATATTTTTAAAAAAGGAAAGCCAATGAAATTAATTAATCACTTCACTGAAAGAAATAATACGCTGATAAAAATACGCGACATCAATGGATTTATCGCTGACTACATTATGCAACATTTGTACGAATTACATTCCGACGAACAGCGTGAGATTATTTACAATCTATGCAGCAATTTATATCGTGCGCAACATGCGTTGGAATTAATTTTAGTGAACAAAGGTGTTGCAATCAACAACCGACCTTATAATCCAAAATCATTTGAAAGCGTCCGATATATTAATGTGGATATTCAATGGGTGGTTGCGGATTTTGTGGAAAAACAAAAAGATAATCAGGCACTAAAATATTATCGTCATGTACTTGCATCTTTAAGTGATTAAAAAGTTATTTGTTACCCAATAAAAAAGCCCCAATAAAATGGGGCTTAGAGTAAAATGCAGCTATCTATTTACATCTTTGCATTTTATACAATTTCCAATCTAAAACGGAATATCATCATCAAAGGAGTCATTAAACCCTGTATCGGGCGCAGACTGTTGCTGCTGAGGTGCTTGCTGAGCCTGTGGTCGTTGTTGCTGGTTTTGAGGACTTTGTTGATAAGACTGTCCACCACCTGCCGACTCATTACGCCCGCCTAACATTTGCATTACGCCTGTGAAGCCATCAACAACCACTTCTGTGGTATAACGATCCTGACCTTGTTTATCTTGCCATTTACGAGTTTGCAGCTTACCTTCCACATACACTTGCGAACCTTTACGTAAATACTCACCGGCAATTTCAGCTAACTTGCCAAAGAAAGATACTCGGTGCCATTCTGTTTTTTCTTGCATTTGACCAGTATTTTTATCTTTCCAGCTGTCACTGGTTGCAATACTAATACTGGTAATTGCACTGCCGTTGGCGGTATAACGGACTTCAGGATCTTGTCCTAAATTTCCAACTAGAATTACTTTGTTAATGCCCCGACTGGCCATTGACTTACTCCCAAATCACTAAAATTCATATTTACTCATGCAGATCGTCTACTATATTTCTCTAAGATGCTAGGATCAAGCCTCTTTTTGTCGAGTTTAAGATAAACGGCACCTGCTTCTGGTAATGCTACGGCCTCTGAGACCCCTTCAATCGCTTTAATCTCTTCCACTAAAGACGGAAATGCGTCGGAAGAAATATCCGGCATGGTTAAAGTATAAGCCGTCAAAGCTGGCGGGCTTTTTAGACCTATACAAACTAACGCCCAAATAATAGCCACTGCGCTGCCAAACAGAAACACACTATTCATGCCGTAAAGACCCACTAAAATACCTGCGATTGGTCCGCCTAAAAAAGCACCACTAAACTGACAGGTTGAATAAACCCCTAGCGCTGTGCCTTTTGCTGAAAGCGGGGCAATTCTGGAAATCATCGATGGTAATAACGCTTCCATCAAGTTAAAACCTGCAAAAAAGACAATCATTGATAAAACTAACCAGTTGAGGCTTAGTGAAACAACACCAAAAACCAGCTGAACTAAACTGATAAGCATAACCCCAGCCAGCATAACTCGCGCATGCTGACGATATTTTTCTGCAATAATAATCAGTGGCAACATCATGATGACGGCCCCCAGCATGGTGATTAAATACACCCAACTATGATCGCCTAACTCAATATTAAGCTCGTTCAGTCGGCTGGGAAAGGCGACAAAAAATGATGTGAGCAAAAAGTGCAGTGTAAAGATGCCAAAATTTAGCCGCATTAATTGAGTGTGCTTGAAAATTTGTGCGAACTGACCTTTGTTTGCTATGGCGTCACGTTGAATATGTTGTGTTTTAGGGTTAGGTGTTACCAGTAAAATCACGGCCATTGCGATAAATGCCAGCACTGTTATAGCCCAAAAAATACCTTTTAAGCCTAAGGTCTGAGTTAATACGGGCCCAATAATCATGGCCAATGCGAAAGCTGCACCAATGCTCATGCCAATACTGGCCATAATTTTAGTGCGTTGTTCATCTCGGGATAAATCGGCTGCCAATGCCATTACAGCACTGGCTATGGCTCCACAACCTTGCAGTAAACGGCCTGCGATAACACCATAAATATGATCACTTAGCGCAGCAACCATACTGCCTAAGGCAAATAATAATAATCCAAAAATAATTATCGGTTTACGACCAAAACGATCAGATAACCAACCAAAAGGGATTTGAAATAACGCTTGAGTCAGGCCGTAGGCACCAACTGCGATTCCGATCAATTCAGGCGTGTAACCTTGTAATTCTTTGCCTGCAATAGCAAACACAGGCAAAAGCATGAACAACCCAAGCATTCGTAGTGCAAAAACACTGCTGAGAGTGAGCGCGGCTTTTTTCTCAATTTTATTCATGCGCGACTGCTTATTCATTTTGCCCTTAGCTACTTGCTTGCGTTATCATGCTGAGTTCGTTTTTCAAAGGCAGCATTATTAGGAGCAAAAACGGTTAGTGGCCCGGCGTTGACCAAAACATCTTCCAGGCTCGCTGCCTGTACACCAGCAACCAGTGTGCTGTGGTCCTTAGAATTGATTGCGACATTTAAAATGTTCTGCTCCGAAAGTTCATCTTTCACTGAAGACTGCCCCTGAACATCGGGCGTTGAGGCTGCCGCTGTGGCCACTT
>JAUIHB010000319.1 GCA_030432465.1 Gammaproteobacteria bacterium | reverse complement strand
TCTTTCAAGCATTTTTGTTATTCAGGAAAAAAATAATGAATACATAAAAGAGTTGTCTTTTATCGGGTAATCATATATGTCCACGATTATTCGCCTTCTTTCTCTTTAAGGGGTCATCCATTCCGGTTCGCACTGACTTAATATAGTCTTAAGGTGGTTTGCAATATCAGATAGAAAAACATGTGACCGCCCCCTATCAACGGCCGACAAACTCGAAAATTTTTTTTCAATAAGTGATAGATTGGTACATCAGTAGCAATTAAATAGTCTTGCTCATACTTTTTCTTCACGGAATAAGCAGCAACAACGAACAGGCATCCAAGAGCTTTTTGCTCTGACTTACCCAGCAGAACTTTGCGCTTTTCAACCGGATAAGTTTCCAAGTAACCAAGCGGATGAAAATCCACATCGCTTATAAATTGATCCGGAATGTTGAAATCTTCTAAGTGCTTTCCAGCATATTCAGCCGCACCAACATGCGCAGAAACAAAGAGAATAGAAAAACAAAAAATATAAATATTTCTCATACTAGGCATCCACTCTTAATAATCCAAAGTTTTTGTAGAGCTTTTTAACACTCCACCAGAATAAGTATTAAATGTTCCTCTATGGTCCACTCCCGCAGTTGTGGAGCTACGAGGATATACTGAATTGGAGGAACCAGTAACCAAAATATCACCTCTCCCAACACCATCAAGAGCATAAGACAAAGACTGAGAAAATAGAGGGTCAAGAAAATAGAGGGTCATGTCTATTGTATAATAAACAACTTATTTATATCTTTCTGATTCTGCCAAAAGGCATTGACATAGTGCTTATCGTGAAAAATCGTTTGTCTAAACCGGCCACGATTCATCATATAATAAAATGCATATTCATATTCGATTCGAGTGGGTCTTGACATGATTAATTATCATACAGAAGTTTGTTTTATTATACAATAGACATGACCCCTTATCATCTTATCATCTTATCATCTTATCATCTTATCATCTTATCATCTTATCATGAATAGAATATTTCTTTACAGTAGTTCATCTACTGCTGTAACTTGTTATACCTTATTTGCAGGTTAAATCGGTTTCGTATGGAATATAAAGAGTAAGTTCTGAAATACTCGAACGCTCCCACATTACTCTACTTTCTAACCCCATAATTTTAATTTCACAACTTCCATCGACAATACTCTTAACTTTTGAGTTCTCAGCATTGATCTTTTTGAGAATGTTATAGCGATACTGTTCGGGATTTACAATAGTTAAGCCAATGTCACCTTCAATATCTATTTCAGTACGGCTTACAGGTTTAGCGTTCGAAATAAACGAGCGCAGTTCAGCAATCTGTTCTTTAGATGAATGCTTTTTGTTTAGCGCTACCTTAACGAAGATATCTACATAATTCGTGTCGACTCTCTTTCTAGACTCAATAAGTTGAAGCGAGTCATCATTCAAATTTACAGGAGTTAAAAATCCTTCACCATACGAAAGCTCAATACCTTTTATTTTCTTGGAGGAAATTAGAAGATTATTAATCGACTCTATTATTTCAGTCTTTCTCAGCTCTGGTGAGCGACTATCATTTATCAGACGTATTTCTTGAACCAAAAAGTCAGCATCTTTCGTTATGGTAACTGCTGGCATTTCGTCATAGTCAGTAATTCTGGAGCCTGTAACAACGATTTCAAGACCTTGTTCTTGAGCAAAAGAGCTAAGAGAAAAAGCTAGCAATATAAGGTTTATTATAATTTTCATTTAGTAAGTCCATTCGAATGTTTTACGTATAACGCCGCCAGCGGGGGCCATCGGAACAGAGCGAAGCGGCGTGTAGACGGTCCCTCTGGCTGGCTTTGTTAACCTATCACTTCATTTTCTTTATATGAGTGATGGCTCTTGTGTTTTGTTTTCAATATATAAGTTGACCAAACGTATGGCCAAGGGATAACAAGCAGGTCGATAACAATCCCAATTGCGTTAGATCTTATAAGCCCAGCCGCCACAGGATCAATTTGTCCAGCTGACCAAAGTTGCAAACCAACTGCCAGCATCCAAATTACTTTATAAGTCAACTGCATAAAAAGCAAAGGTAGCATTTTCAGAGGTTGCCAAACCCCTAAAATAGACAGTAAAGTGAATGCGCCCCAAAAGCTAAATGCCACCCCTTGCAAAGGATCCCAAATTTCATTTGGGTTGATAATTGTTGGCCATATTCTAATGCCAAATACAACAACAATTAGAAGGTAAACCACTCTGAGTATATTTATTCGCAATTTTGAGACTTCTAATGTCATAACTTCCCTCATGAATTTTAATGTAGTAGGTTAACGCTCGCTTCAGCCGCAGCTGGTATGGAGCGATTTTTGTGTTATTGTTTGAGCGCAAGCGAGTAACACAAAAATAGCGTAGTACCAGCTGTCGGCCTGCAAGCGCTTGATAATCATTGAGCCTTCTCCTCAGTTTAAGCATTTCGGCTAAACTGGAAGGCGACTAAACCAAAAGGAGAAGCTCAATGAACTTTTACATTAACATGCATCCATATTACTGTGGAATTGATTTACATGCCAGATGACTTTACGTTTGTATTATCGACCAACAAGGTGAAACTTGTGTTCACAAGGAAATTTCCGCTAATCCAGAACAATTACTTGCCATACTAAAGCCCTACATTGGACAAGTCATTGTCGGCGTTGAGTGCATGCATTGCTGGTATTGGGTCGCTGATTTTTGTGAAGAGCACGCGGTTGATTTTATTTTAGGCCACGCACTCTATATGAAGGCTATTCATGGCGGGAAAGCTAAGAATGATCGAATAGACTCTTTTAAAATTGCCAACCTTATTAGGGGAGGTAACTTTCCATTAGCTTATGTTTACCCCAAAGAAATGCGTGCTACTAGGGATTTGTTACGCCGTCGAATGAAAATTGTCAGACATGGTGCTCACCTTAAAGCACATGTTGTCAACACAACCAGCCAATACAATTTGCCGCCTAATAAAGTGAACTTAAAAAATATTTGTGCTCGTGAAAAAATCAGTTCAACATTTTCTGATCAGGTTGTTCAAAAAAATGTTGATTTAGATATCGCCATTCTTGATTGCTATGCCAAAGAGCTGAGTAAAATTGAATGGTTTATTGAGCAACAAGCGAAACAACATAATCCAGTCCATTTGCATATTCTCAAAAGTATATCCGGTATTGGACGAATACTAGCACTCACTATTATTTATGAGGTTGGTAATATTAGCCGCTTTGAATCGGTCCAAAATTTTGCCTCCTATGCCAGGTTGGTAAAATGTAAAGCGGAATCAGCAGGAAAGTCTTACGGTACTCAAGGCAATAAAATTGGTAATGCTCATCTCAAGAAGATAAGAGGTCATGTCTATTGTATAATAAACAACTTATTTATATCTTTCTGATTCTGCCAAAAGGCATTGAAATAGTGCTTATCGTGAAAAATCGTTTGTCTAAACCGGCCAAGATTCATCATATAATAAAATGCATCTTCATATTCGATTCGAGTGGGTCTTGACATGATCAATTATCATACAGAAGTTTATTTTATTATACAATAGACATGACCCCTTATCTTTTTCAGACGTATTTTCAGACGTAAAGAAATGGTCGTTGTGTATCCAACTTTATTGCCAATTAAGTGTTGGACAACTACTGGACAGGGTCAGACACACAAGCAAACTCTAGGTATATCCATGTCGATGAGGTTATGTGCGTTGTGGAGACCTCAGGGGACCTAAAACCGTGAGACTCCTTCCCACCCGTAGTTCTAGTTGTGGCTACAGGGTCTGAGGATGAACTATATTCGTTTACTATTCTATAGTCCCCACCGCAAGCCTTATGCATATCTCTGTATACGCTCTTCCTTCGGGATTCGACGACGAAATCTGCGCCATCTGCCGAGTACTTAACTAGTCCTGTGTCGTAGGTTCTAGTTCTCTCGTCTACAGGCGCATAGGGGTCACGCTCTACGACCTTTCCCGGTAGACGAACCATTGATGTGCAACCGCTGAGTGCCAAAGCACAAAGAGCTATAGGTATTAGCCTCATGTTAGTCCCTTACTTAGGTTGATGAGGTTAGATACTAACTTTTGTTCGCGAAAAATACAAAAAAAATTTTTAGGAAAAAAATAATGATTAATGGGGATTTTGGGTTGGAGGTTCTTACTAGATATGTATGTGTCGCTCTCAGAGGTGGCACTGCGTTCGGATCGAGTTCGAGTTCGATTCATTTCAACCAAACGGGATGAACCTACTTAGGAGTCCCAAAACTTAGAGGTAATAGCTAATGACTATTAAATACTGTGCAATAACTGAGTCGTACTACGCATCGTGGCAAGGCTACGTAGTCATGGGTACAGACTACAGAGACATGATACAAGAACTTACCAACATAGCTAACCTACAACGGATAGCGTAACCAGAGGAGTACTGATCTGTCAACACTTTACCGGACACTCAATTACGCAACTTTCTGCATCGTTTCATAATCTACGGGTGACCAATAGTCATTTGTAGAATGAAGTCTTTGCCGGTTATAAAAAACTTT
>JAUIHB010000318.1 GCA_030432465.1 Gammaproteobacteria bacterium | reverse complement strand
ACCAACCCATGTCTTCTGCTTGTGGAAGATACGTCTTAGTTTTCAATGGTGAAATATATAATCACCTGGAAATTAGAAAGAAACTGCAATCCGTAAGAAATTCAGAGTCGATAAGCTGGCAAGGACACTCTGACACTGAAACACTACTCACTGCCGTTTCAGTATGGGGACTTGAAAAGTCACTCAAAGAATTTATTGGCATGTTTGCCTTCTCTCTGTGGGACAAATATGAAAAATCGTTGTATCTAGCTAGGGATCGACTTGGCGAAAAGCCGCTGTACTATGGACTACATAAAGGTGCATTTCTCTTCGGCTCAGAACTCAAAGCACTAAGGGCGTATCCAGGGTTTCAGGGAAAAGTAGATCGCGATGTATTATCCCTATATCTGCAGCGCAATTTTGTTCCAGCCCCTTATTCAATTTATAAGGGTATTTTCAAACTTCTACCTGCCACCTTTATAAAGATTTCAGCAGCTGATGTTGCGCGCCAGCAATTACCGGAAGCAGTATCTTACTGGTCATTAAATAAGGTTTCCTTAAAAGGTCAAAACAACTTATTTCAGGGTAGCGAAGATGATGCTGTACTAGAGTTAGAGCGACTGCTCGGACAGTCAATCTCAAACCAGATGGTTGCAGATGTTCCTCTGGGTGCATTTCTCTCCGGAGGTATAGACTCAACGACTGTGGTTGCACTAATGCAATCTCAATCTGTGAAACCCATACGAACATTTACTATTGGCTTCAGTGAAAATGATTATGACGAATCAAAACATGCCGAAGCTGTAGCCAAACATATTGGCACTGAACACACTGAGTTATTCGTAACTTCCAATCAAGCTTTGGATGTTATTCCTCAACTGGCTACGCTGTATGACGAACCGTTTGCTGATGTCTCTCAAATTCCGACATTTCTCGTCAGTGAACTCGCGCGACAAGACGTAACAGTTTGCTTATCAGGTGATGGTGGGGATGAGTTATTCGGTGGCTACAACCGCCATGTCAATGGTCCAGCACTTTGGCGCAAGTTTGGGCGGTTACCCATTAGCATGCGAAAAGGACTATCGAAACTATTAACTACAGTTCCTCCTTCCCGTTGGGATAGCATTTTCAGCCATACATCGGCTGTTCTCCCCCGTAGTTTGCATTACAACTCGGCTGGAGACAAGCTTTACAAAGTCGCTGGAATGCTGTCTGCTAGTTCGCCCGACGAAATCTATAACAGGCTTATCTCACAATGGCAAATGTCAGAACAGATTGTATCTGGTCCATTTCAGGTATATTCGGCCATCAAAAAAAGTGTTTGTCCCGCAGAATTAGCTGACCTTGAGCATCGCATGATGTTTATGGACACAACCTCTTATCTTCCTGATGACATTCTGGTGAAAGTTGATCGTGCCGCAATGGGTGTGTCACTGGAAACCCGTGTGCCGATGCTTGATCACCGACTAGTCGAGTTTGCCTGGAGCCTGCCCCTTGAGATGAAAATCAAAGGTAACAAGGGAAAATGGCTATTGCGTAGACTGCTTGAGCGCCATGTTCCAAGATCTCTAATAGAGCGTCCTAAAACTGGCTTTAGCGTCCCAATAGATAACTGGCTAAGAGGCCCACTTAGAGCATGGGCCGAAGATCTACTCAATAACAACAAGCTCATAGAGCAAGGTTTCTTTGACCCTACGCCTATTAGACTCAAGTGGCAAGAGCATTTACAAGGAAAACGCAACTGGTCTCATCAACTCTGGGGAATATTAATGTTTCAGGAGTGGTATAATAAAAATGCTTAACCACTTCTTAACACTATCAGTTTTCAAAAGCAATCTTGCACAAATAATAATCACTTATCTTTTAGGGGTTCTCTCCTATTGCTTCGTGCTCACTATTAGTAATCGTTTAATCGCCCATAGAATATCTCAAAAAACTCAAATTAAAAAAAGCTTAGAAGTCATTTTAACATTAGCTTTAATGTTTATTAGTAGCATAATTTTTATATCATTTATATTTAATTTAGGTGAAACATATTCTTATTCAACATGGTATAAAAGATCTTTCGGACCTTTTGGCGATGGCTTTCCGTTTACACTTATACTTTTCCTAAGTTTCGGAGTTTATCTAAAAAATCGATTTTTGGTTATCACTTCACTTTCTACCAGCCTACTCTTTGGTGGAAAAATGGTCATCATTATCTCAATAGTTAATGTTGTTTTTTTACCTCTAAAATTAGGAGTTAAACTTAGTCAAATTGATATCATTAAACTCTTGGGATTACCATTATTAGTATATTTTTTAGCACTAACTATCTCAAACCATTTTATATCGCAAGACTCGAAAACAACCATCAAGTATCATTATAAGAATATATTCAATACGAAAAAGAAAGTTGGCGGGCATAATGCGTGTGATACAATTGAAAAATGTGTCAAAACACAAATCAAACGAAGCGTACAGCAAAGGCTTGTAACAACTCTTGCTGGTGCTTGGATGACTTTTAAAAATGGCTTCCCTGGCTCAAGATATCCGGGAACACCAGAAAAATTTGCTGATTTTATGATGCATCATAACCCATATGGATTAAATGATATTTTTGATCTTGATAGGAGTTTCTGGTTAAAGGCAGGAGCTATCCAAAACGCCTATTTTAACTTTGGCTCTGGATACGGCATCTTTGCTTTTATGTTTGTTTTATCCTTTTATACTATCACTTCAACTATTGGATTTAGACAGTTAGACTCAGATATAAAATCACCGCTAAATTCACTAACAGTATTTTTTATAACTCTCGCATTATTCAACCAAACTCAACCATGGATACAATCGGGCTCTTTAATACTTTATCTTTCTGGCGTCTCGGCTACGCATATCTGGACGACTAAAGTGTTACGAAACCAAAATGACTAAAATTTTATTTGTTGTTACAGAAGACTGGTACTTCTGCTCCCATCGCCTTCCTCTGGCTGTTGCAGCTAAAAAAGCCGGCCTTGAAGTCATCGTGGCTACACGCATCACTAACCATAAGGACCAAATAGAGCGAAATGGAATTCATATAATCAATCTTCGACACATGAAACGCTCTAGTCTCAACATCCTACGAGAACTTACTGCTTTTATTGAGCTATTTTTACTCTTTCGAAAAGAAAAACCTGACTTGGTCCACATGGTGGCGTTAAAGCCTGTTATCTACGGATCACTAGCAGCTCGATTGCTTGGAGGATCCTGCATGGTCAATGCATTAGGTGGCCTAGGTTTCATTTTCTCATCTAAACGGGTTCTCGCTCGTTTCCTAAGACCGATTATTCTCAGTATTTTTCGCTGTATTTTTAATGACCGTCGAAATCGACTAATACTGCAAAATGAGAACGACTTGAGCTTGATCACAAACAAAGCAGGCGTACAACAGCGAAATGTGCGGTTAATACCAAGTGCCGGTGTCAATTTGGACGAATATACTGAACAAACCTTACCAAAAAGAACACCTATCGTTTTATTGGCTTCGCGTATGATCTGGGATAAAGGAATTGGTGATTTTGTAAATGCTGCAAGGCTATTATCTGAACAAGGCGTTAATGCACGGTTTGTTTTGGTTGGAGAGCCAGATAACGAAAATCCATCCTCTTTATCTTATGAGCAGCTTCAAAAATGGGATAAAACAGGTATCGTTGAATGGTGGGGTTTTTGCAAAAAAATGCCACAGGTTCTCTCTCAAGCCAATATTGTTTGTTTACCGTCTTACTATGGGGAAGGTGTACCAAAAATTCTAATTGAAGCGATGGCCTGCTCCCGTCCTATTGTTACAACTAATATACCTGGGTGCAGAGAGCTAATAAGAGATGAAAAAAATGGAATACTAGTAAAGCCAAAAAGTGTAACTGAGTTAGCAGGCGCTCTTAAGCAATTAATAAACGATCCACCACTGTGTGAGAAAATGGGGAGAGAAGGAAGATTAATAGTAAAAAAACACTATTCGCAGAATAAAGTTATTAAAGAAACTCTAAATATTTATCAGGAATTATTGTCTTTCTGACAGAACCTGTGATCGTAAAATTATATGTTCCGCATAGAGCAAGAAACTCTAAAGCAAAATAATAAGAAAAATTAATATACCCCTAAGTATCTTGTTTCTGGGTCAAGAGACATTTTAGAAGCGTATAATAGTTGAAAAGCTGAAACATGTAATGGCGGAGAGGCAGGGATTCGAACCCTGGGAGGGTTGCCCCTCAACGGTTTTCAAGACCGCCGCTTTCGACCACTCAGCCACCTCTCCGAAAATCTAGGGCGATGTTACATAATATCTTTCTACTTGTAAACCTAAAATGATGCATTTTGCAGGGCTACCTCATTAAAAATATTTTTACGTACAATCGAGGCAAAAGTGATTCGAGCAGCGGAGTTTATGTGCAAATAAATGAGCAATGGAGAATCACTTTTAACAAAGAGTGTGCTAAAAAGAGTTTAATGAGGAAGCCCTGGTGCATTTTGAGGGGGATGTTGCATCAACCTCCCCTATTGATAACCATCAAGTCAATGAGACACTACTTATAGACAAACATCTAACGCTTTTTTTAATCTAATGAGAGACTTATCTTTGCCAA
>JAUIHB010000317.1 GCA_030432465.1 Gammaproteobacteria bacterium | reverse complement strand
TGAGACAGAGCGTCTAACCTTGCGCACATGGTGTGAAGATGATTTAGAGTTCTTGCAGAACCTCTTCCTGATCTGTAGCACGTAAACCGTCCACCTTTTTGATTTGTAAGCGAACTTCATGATACAATTATGAGCAAATTAACTAGTGGTTTTTATCAATGAATCTCTCCGAAGCTATAACTAAGCTACATGCAAACACAGATACCCACTTATTTGATATTGATATCAAAGGTGTCAGTACTTCAGAATTTGCTGACCTAGCCAGCGCAATTCAACAAAACACATCAGCAACCTTTCTAAGTTTTTCGGATGGAAGTCTTAATGCTGAAGCTGCTCAACTCATAGCTGAAGCACTAAGGCAAAACACTATTGTACAAGAGATTGTTGGTATTGAATTATCTAACATTTCAGAATTACTTGTACGAAACCGCTATTTTGCTGCAAAAAAACAACTTGAAGATATATGTTATGCAAATGACCATCTTGGACAGTCATGTAGAAAGTTAAATCCAGAATATGCGCACTCTTTTCGGGAAACTGGGCTGAGAATCATCGCTCACATTGAGCGATTGAAAGCTGACGATCCAACTAAGATAGCGATATTCACTAAGGCACTGAATAAACTAAGTGACTTTGTACAATATAAACAGAATATGGTAAACATCGATGAATTTTTAGTAGACTTAAAAACAAATATTGATTCGGATGATTACAAGCAATTAAGGGCTAGAATTTGTGTTCTTGTTGGGCTTTGCATTATGTTTGCCAGCATAGTTGCTATAACATTTTCCGTAATAACAGGGAGTGCACTCCTAATACCGGCTGCTGCAATTGGTTTAAGTTGCGTGGGGCCAATGCTAGGCGCCGCGGCAATGATTATTGATGAAGCGGGTATCAATAAAGCTGGTGCAGATGGTCAATTAATGCATTATTTCTTTACAAGAACGACCCCAGAGAGGGAGGATGATCGTCAAGTGCTAGATCTTCTTGAGCCATTTGCTGCTCACTGTAATTGATTTAAGTGCAATAGCTTTTCAACTGCTTTTTTAATTATTCACGAGTTTCGCACTTATCTCATGCAGCTTGAAGCATTAAAATTTTAATTTTCTCTTGAATAGCATTTTTAATAACACTCCAGTTTTGTTGATAAAGCGTAGTTTTTTGAGTGACTCTGAGTTTATGTTGCTCAAACCAAGCCGCAATAGCTAGAAAAATATGGTTCCTCTGCGCTCGGCCTGTGCGTGCCTGGCAACGCTCGATTCCACAAGTTTGTTTAATTTCTCGATGATAGACCTCAACCGACCAACGTGCGTCCGTGACTTGCTTTACTTGTTCACGTGTTGGATTTTCCATATTTGTTGCAACAAAATCAATGCGGCCATTTTTTGCCACAAACTTGAATACAAAAATCCAACCATAACCACGTAAATGAACCGAAAGTCCTTCTTCGGGAATATCTAATGTTTCTAATGGAATATTACGATTTACAATACGATTCTTTCTTAATGTTGTTACCCAAATCCACCCATGCGAACGAATAGCTTTCAAATTATCTAAACTTGAATACCATGCATCCATTACTACTGCCGATGGTGTAAGGCCTCGTGATTTGGCAAGGGATAACATATCACAGAAATGGGTGTTTTTAGTTTTACCATCAGTGTCTTTATCATAAACTCGATAATCAATCGGAACAGAAGATTCACTTTCAAGGCCATGCCACAAAAGGTTAATTAAGCCAATGCCAGCTATCACATCATGAGCATTGCCTGAGTATTGATAATTAACTAATTCAATTTTTTTACTACGAGTTTTGGATAAAACTGTATCATCACAAATTAATAAACTTGATTCTGATGAAACAATATATGTTTTCGCTATCTCCCATAAGTCTCGTGGCCTAAAGCATTTATCACTCAACCAACGACTAATACTATCATGAGATATTGGATAAGGGCTTACTTATGATAAAGCAAGACCAGAATAACGCATACTGCTTGCTTGCAAATAGGCTTTATACAGCTCTTTTGTACATTTATGACGAGACATCCTGCAACATCTAATTCTATAAAACTTATGGCCAATTATATCCTAAGTTTCTAAAAGTGCGAAACTCGTGTTATTATGTATTAAATGCAACCTTTGACAAAAAAATGAAATACTGTGACTTAATACAAGGTAACATACCTAATTCATCAGAAGAAACTCAGAATTTTAACATTGAACGATATTCTAATATTCCTTCACATTATTTTATACACTTCAAACGAAATACGCTGAGTTTTACCCAACGCAAGGCACTTCATAACACATGGAAGGCTCGTATTAGTATTCATCCAGATGATTTAGGGAAAGCTTGGGATATTATCTATCCGACTCTAATACGATCAGTAGACTCCTTTAAAGTTGTTGATATGAATAGACTATCTGCTGTAAAGGCTCTTCACAACGAGAAAAAAGATCAGTTGCTGTGTACCGATCCAAATTTTTTAAATGGGGAGATTACACTGTTAAGAGATGCAGGCTGTAAGTTATTTCGGCAGTTAAATAGCACAAAAAATAATACATTATTTCAAATAGTTTATTATTACACCATGGCAATTGCCACTTACCTGATTTTATATCTTGCACCTAAGTCTGATGTGTCTTCGTATGTTGCATCACAACATGAAAAATTGATGCATCAATACAATACTAAAAGTACACATCTACAGCGATTTTCAGACGGGATGTCAGTGACCATTTACATAGCTCCGAGTCGTGAGGATCTAAGTTTTAAGATGTTAAAAACGATTGAGCGTCTCTTATTATTAGATAACATCAGGCCAGGTGTAATTTATCCGACAGATAGGGCTTTGGGAAGGTATACATCTGTTAGACATCCGGGGCGCAGCGTTTATCAAGATGCGGTTTTAGTATCTAGCTATAACCCAGATAATGTGCCAGACTCATTTCCATCAATTCAGTTTTCAAGAGAATTTATATTACAGCCGAATCAAATTAAGCGCAGCGCTTCTTACAATAGTTTTTTCAATCACAATCAAGCAGATTTATCAGAAAAAGAGTATAACGCTGCCGCTTTTTCAATCTGAAGCAATTAAGAACCTTATCTACCTGAGTTCGATGAAAAATTCGTAAATAATAATTAAGGTAACGCCTACTTTTATATATACTTGTTTCGCCAAAAATAAGTTAATAAGAAGGAGGCGTTATAAATGGATCTTACATTATTATTTTGTGATGTCGATGATTTTGTGAATCAATATAAGAAAGAATCGATGAATAGACTTGAAAGTACGTTTAAAAAGTACCATTGTAATCCAAAATTATCGGAAAGTGAAATTATGACTATATGCATACTTTTCCATCAATCAAGTTATAGAAATTTTAAGGCATTTTATTTAGAGCAGGTGATTAGACAACTAAGTTCTTTTTTTCCCAATTTGGTTTCATATAACAGATTTATTGAGTTAAAATCATCAGCAATGACCATATTGGCAGCATATTTAACATCTAAATTTGATAAACCAACAGGCATATCATTTATCGATTCCACACCTATCCAAGTGTGTAAGTCTAAAAAATGTCTCGTAATAAAACCTTTAAGGGCATAGCTAAAAAAGGTAAATCTACTATTGGATGGTTTTTTGGTTTCAAATTACATTTAACAATAAATGAACAAGGTGGCTTATTGTCAGTAAAAGTTACAACGGCAAATACTGATGATAGAACGCCTGTTCCTGAGATGATAAAGAATATAGTTGGTAAGTTATTTGGAGATAAAGGTTATCTATCAAAAAAATTGTCAGCAAGCCTTCTAGAGCAAGGCGTATACTTAATAACTGGAATAAAAAAGAATATGAAAAACAAGCTAATTGATTTAAAAGATAAAATTTTACTTAGAAAAAGGTCAATTATAGAAACCGTTAATGATCAGTTGAAAAATATATCGCAAATTGAACATTCAAGACACCGAAGTGTACATAATTTTATAGTAAATTTATTATCAGGATTAATCGCATATGCATTACAACCAAAGAAACCGAGAATTACAGGAGTTAATGATAAATTATTAGCTGAATGTTAATTTATAAGCATTTTCATCGAACTCAGGTTTTTAGGTTGTACAAATAGAAAAAACAATGTACAATTCAAGGTTAATTAAAAAACAAAAGGCATTAATATCATGGCGAACACCTTGATAGATATTATAGATTCCAAGCCAATTCTATTATCATTAGTACGTTATAAACAGGCATTGAAAGCTGTTCATCCACCAGCAGATATTACAGATGCTCGCATCGCGCTTGCTTACATGACTTTTTTAGTGGATCAATTGGTTTTATTGATTAAGCTTGTAGAAAAACGAGAAAAGGAGAAGCGTTCTAATCAAAAGATGAATGCTACGCCTACCATACAAGTTCAATTCCTTACTGAAATTTGTCAACGCCTAGCAATATCTGAGCAAAATCCAAATATTTCAATAAATATTCTTGAAACGAGGTCTGATATAAACTATAGGCGCGCCTCGACAACTACCACCAGACTAACGGAACTCGAAAGAGATCAACCGGAGCAGAGTGGT
>JAUIHB010000316.1 GCA_030432465.1 Gammaproteobacteria bacterium | reverse complement strand
GTTATCGTCTGTTTGGAAAATTTGATTATTGCTTACTCCCTTCGGCTGATCACTACAAGCGTTTTTTATAGTTTATTTCTGATTTGCTCATAATAATACTTTGGCTACTTGTTTTAATCCTGAAGTGAGCTTTTGAATATCAGAGTGAGTGTTATATAAGCCTAAAGAAACTCGCACACAATGTTTTAAACCTAATGCATTAATGAGTGGTTGTGCACAGTGATGACCTGCGCGCACAGCTATTTTTTGTGAAGCTAAAATTGTGGCTATGTCATGTGAATGAAATTGTTTGCTCGAAATAGATACAATATTACGGCTTTCAGGATGTGAAATTATTGAAAAATACTCCCTTAATTCAGTATTGATGAGCTGTTGTGTTAAATCATTGACTAATTGTTTTTCAATATTATGAATTGTTTCAAATCCCACTTGGTTGATATAGGTAATTGCTGCACTTAAACCCACGATAGCTGGCATGTTGGGGCTACCGGCTTCAAATTTTTGTATGTTGCTAGTAAGTTGATATTCATATGGTGTCACTTTATCAACGATACCTCCACCGAGTAATAGCGGAGCTAATTGTGAGGTGTTTTTACAATATAAAATACCTACGCCACCTGGTGCGTAAAGTTTATGTCCCGAAAATACATAATAATCACAATCAAGTGCTTTTATATCGATTGATTGGTGGGGAATAGCTTGAGCGCCATCAACTAATACTGGTACTTGATGTTTTTGAGCTAGCTTCATTAATTTTTTTAAGTCAGGTTGGTAGCCTGTCACATTGCTACATTGGGTGATTGCTATTAGTTGGCAGTTGTCTGATAAATAGTTTTCTAAATTACTTAGATCAAGCTCGCCCTTTGGAGAGACTTTCAATAGGTGCAATTTTGCGCCCGTTAATTGACAAATTTTCTGCCAGGGTAACAAGTTGGCGTGATGCTCTAATTCGGAAACAATAATAGAGTGTGATTTATCGAGCTTTTGAGAGAACTGACTAGCAACAAAATTAATCGATTCAGTTGCACTTTTGGTTAAGATAATTTGTTGAGAGCTGGCATTAAGTAGTTGAGCGACCTGATGACGACACTGTTCAATAAGCGCTACAGCTTTATCACTAAACTCATGCATTCCTCGTCCGGGGTTACCATGACCTTCTCGCATGTAGTTACAGGTTGCATTGATTACTACTTCTGGGATCTGGCTGGTAGATGCTGAATCTAAATAAACGTGCTCTGAGCTGGTAAGAGATGGAAAATTGGATTTCCAAAAGTTAGTCATTGATAGCTGTGTCCGTAATGAGTTGGAATTATTTAATAATGTATTGCTTGATCATATAAAACTAGAAGTATGTTTTATCAGGTAAATTCCCAATTATAAAAGGCAGTAGTCTTTAAAAATATACCATGCTTGAATTTGTATGCATAAGAGGAAATAAGTTTTAAAGGGATAATTTCAAGTTAAACCTGCAATTGTTGGGTATAAGCATTTATTTCTAATTGGTATTCAATTATCAGTATTTGTATTATTTACCTGACGTAGGGTCTTTAGTACAGCATGTTTGTAATACTGGTAATATTAACAGGTTTTTAACTTATTGAAATAAAAGTAATATTTTTGTTTTTTTATCGTAGTTGCAGTTTTTTTACTGTTTATAATTGACGACTACGAAGTTGGTCGTATATTGTCCTCGTTGATTCTGATTATCTCATACTAAAATATCAGTTATTAATAAGTAAGCCATTTTGAATATAGTGTTTTGAGCTAATCAATAGAAGACTAAAAATAATTAAGAGGGAAGTATGTGTAAAAAAACATTAATGAGCCTATCAATGTTACTATTGATTTCTTGTGCATCTAATGACGCTCAACAGCAGAAAATCGCGACAAAAGAGACTGTCAAAGCAGATAAAACCACGACAAATAGCCAATCTAAAGATAAAAAGAACTGCAAAGCTAGTCTTGGTTCTCGTTTAACCCGTTGCTAATTTGATACAAGGATCGGTTTATCGTTGCATTCTCTAGCGTTTATTAAGCTACCCCTGTCTGTTTACGAGTAACATTTGTCTTATTAACAATATCTGATTCAGATTCTTCATACATAGATTTTTCAGGTTAAGTAAGTTGAGTCTGAGAATGTTTGTTTAATTTGATACGTTATTCCAGCAGTAAATACACTATAAAGGCAAACTTCTTCTTGGTTTGGCAGAAAAATTCTGATTTTGCTTGTTATTTAATGTTTTATCCCCATCATTTGAAGCAGTGACAAGCGAATTACGGTAGTTTTAGAGGCCTTAACAAGGTACAATTCCGCGGTTCAAATAAGCCAAGAGCAAAAATAGCCTGAAATGACAGATAGGTCTTAGTTGGGGTAACTCCTCTATTTATCTGCTGTTAGGTCAATAAATCAATAAAAATTAGGAAGTTAGAGTCCATGTTTGGGAATATCCTAACCAAAGTATTCGGTAGTCGAAATCAACGAGTTGTTAAGCAGCTATTCAAGAAAGTTGCGCAAATTAGTGCTCAAGAAGAAGAAATTCAAAAGTTGTCTGATGAAGAGTTAGCACAGGCGACTAACAAATTTCGAGAGAGGCTTAGCGCTGGCGAAACGCTAGACGACATACTTGTTGAAGCTTTTGCTGTGGTTCGTGAGGCAGGTAAACGTGTTTTAAAAATGCGTCACTTTGATATGCAATTAATCGGCGGGATGGTGTTAAATCAAGGAAAAATTGCTGAAATGCGGACTGGGGAAGGTAAAACTCTGGTCGCTACTTTAGCTGCCTATATTAATGCTTTGTCCGGTAAAGGTGTTCATATCATTACTGTTAATGATTATCTGGCACAGCGTGATTCTGAATGGATGGGGCCTTTATATCGTTTTCTTGGTTTGACCGTTGGTGTTATTTTGTCTGGGCAAGACACAGAAACAAAGCGTGCGGCCTATGCTTGTGACATAACTTTCGGAACCAATAATGAATTTGGTTTTGATTATTTACGCGACAATATGGCATTTTCAACTGATGATAAAGTTCAACGTGATTTGCACTACGCTATTATTGATGAGGTTGACTCGATATTAATCGATGAAGCCCGTACCCCGCTTATTATTTCTGGTGCTGTTGAAGATAGTTCTGAGTTATACCGGCAAATTAACCTCCTTATTCCTAAACTTGTACCGCAAGAAGATGAAGAAGATCCGGAAAGTGGTGACTTTTCTATCGATGAAAAATCGAAGCAAGTACATTTAAGTGAACGTGGTCAAGAGCATGTTGAAGAGTTGCTGTTAAGCTCTGGTTTATTAGCTGAAGGCCAGTCGTTATACAGTGCAGCGTCAATTTCACTATTACATCATATCAATGCGGCTTTAAGAGCACATTCTTTGTTTAAAAAGGATGTAGATTACATTGTGAAAGATGATGAAGTTATTATCGTAGATGAGCATACTGGGCGTACCATGCCGGGCAGACGCTGGTCTGATGGTTTGCATCAGGCAGTTGAGGCCAAAGAAGGCGTTAATATTCAAAATGAAAACCAAACCTTAGCTTCAATTACATTCCAAAACTTATTCCGTTTGTATGACAAGCTTTCCGGTATGACTGGAACTGCTGATACAGAAGCGTTTGAGTTAAACCAAATTTATGGATTAGAAGTTATTGTTATTCCGACTAATAAGCCTATGGCTCGCCAGGATTTAGGGGATTTGATTTTCTTGACCAAACAAGAAAAATATATGGCTATTATTGAAGATATATTAGAAAGGCAGGCTAAGGGGCAGCCTATTTTGGTCGGAACAACTTCAGTCGAATCTTCTGAAATATTATCTAAGGTTCTAAAACAAAAGAAGATTAAGCATCAAGTTCTAAATGCAAAATTTCATGCAAAAGAAGCCGAAATTATTACTCAAGCTGGTCGCCCCGGTACGGTAACGATTGCAACTAACATGGCCGGCCGTGGTACAGATATTGTCTTAGGTGGCGCATTACAGGCTGATATTGACGCATTAGTTAATCCAACGAAAGAGCAAATAGAGAAAGTTACTCAAGAGTGGGAAAAGCGCCACCAACAAGTTTTAGACTCAGGTGGTTTAGCAATTATTGGTACAGAACGTCATGAATCACGCCGTATTGATAATCAGCTTCGAGGTCGTGCTGGACGTCAGGGAGATCCCGGAAGTTCTCGTTTTTACCTCTCTCTTGAAGATGATTTAATGCGTATTTTTGCCTCGGATCGGATGGCAGCAATGATGCAAAAAATGGGATGGGAAGAAGGTGAAGCCATTGAACATAAATGGGTCTCACGAGCAATTGAAAATGCTCAACGTAAAGTGGAAGGGCGCAACTTCGATATTCGTAAAAACTTATTAGAATATGATGATGTTGCTAACGATCAGCGTAAAGTTATTTATGAGCAACGTGCAGAATTAATGTCTACTGAAGATGTATCTGAAACGATTGCTTCTTTAAGATACGATGTAATAATGAGTGTATTTGCCCAATATATCCCTCCTCAAAGCATTGAAAATATGTGGGATGTTGAAGGTCTTCAAGAACGCTTGAAAAACGACTTCATGATTGATTTACCAATCC
>JAUIHB010000315.1 GCA_030432465.1 Gammaproteobacteria bacterium | reverse complement strand
GACATATGAAGCTAATATAAAAGTTGGTCGCCGTAACTTTCAGCTTCTGGCTAATCCTATATTTAGCCATGATAACGAAAGAATTGGCTCTGTTGTTGAATGGCTTGATAGGACTCAAGAAATTCTGGCAGAAGAAGAAATATCTCGATTGGTTTCCAGTGCAGCAGCCGGTGATTTTAGTGAGAGAGCTCAAACACAGGGAAAAGCAGGTTTTATGTTAACTATAGCAAAATCCCTTAATAGTCTAGTAGAAACAACTGATAAAGGTCTCAATGACATAGCTTCAGTGTTAAAAGCGATATCAGTTGGTGATTTAAGCCAAACCATTGATAATAATTACCAAGGCATGTTTGATGATTTAAAAACTTACTGTAACCAAACAGCAGGTAATTTATCTCAAATGATAGGTGAAATCAGAGAGGCCGCAGAAACTATCAGTAGTGCATCAAATGAAATCGCACAAGGTAACTCTGATTTATCCAGTCGAACAGAAGAACAAGCTTCAAGTCTAGAAGAAACAGCGTCTAGCATGGAGGAACTAACTGGCACAGTACGTCTCAATTCAGAAAATGCGAACAATGCGAATGAGCTTGCATCTAAAGCGTCGTCCGTTGCTGTAGAAGGTGGTGATATGATTCAACAAGTCGTCGTCACAATGGCCTCGATCAATGAATCAGCGCAGAAAATATCCGATATTATTGGCGTAATTGATGGAATTGCTTTCCAAACGAATATTTTAGCTTTGAACGCGGCCGTTGAAGCAGCAAGAGCAGGAGAGCAAGGTAGAGGTTTTGCGGTTGTCGCATCTGAAGTTCGCACCTTAGCACAACGTTCCGCAGATGCAGCAAAAGATATTAAGGCATTAATTTCAGACTCGGTCACAAGAATCAATGACGGAAATACGCTGGTCGGAAAATCAGGTGACATTATGACTGAGATCGTTGCCGCCATTCAGCGAGTCAATGATATTATGTCTGAAATTGCTTCAGCATCAATTCAACAAGCCTCAGGAATTGACGAAGTGGGTAAAGCAATCACTCAAATGGATGAAGTAACCCAACAAAATGCAGCTTTAGTAGAAGAAGCTGCTGCTGCTGCTGAAAGTATGCAATCACAAGCAGAGCAGTTAGCCAACCGTGTATCAACCTTTAAGTTGAACGAACAGCAAGAACTAGAGTTACAAAAAATGACATCGCGCATCAATAAAAAACAACCGGGCCATTCCAGCTTAAAACCAGCACTGGAAAACAAGAGTAAAATATCCAAACCTCCACTCAATGATGAAGATGAATGGGAAAGCTTTTAAAATAAGCAAGATATAAACTCTATCTATTTTCAGTTCAACCAGATTGGCTAAGTGATTCTAATGCAAAACGAACAGCAGGCTAAAGAATTCGACTATCAACCTCAAGATTTTGAGCAGGTACGCCAACTATTAAAAATGCTTACAGGTATTCGTTTAGCCGATAGTAAAGACTCTATGGTTTATAGCCGTTTAGCCCGAAGACTGCGTGCACTCCGCTTGAAAAGTGTTTCAGAATACCTTAATTATTTAAAAAAAAATTCCCAGGAAACTGAAAACTTCATTAATGCTTTAACCACTAACCTGACGTCTTTTTTCAGAGAACCTCATCATTTTGATATATTAAAAACTTTTTTACAAAATAATCCAGGCGAAAAACGCATATGGTGTGCTGCCAGTAGCACAGGCGAAGAACCTTATTCAATTGCAATAACCGCTATTGAAGCATTCAATCGCTTTGATATACCTATTGAAATTATCGCCTCAGATATTGATAGTGGCGTTCTTAAGACGGCGGAATCAGGTATTTATCCATTGGAAAGACTTAACAACCTTCACCCCGACCGTTTAAAAACATTTTTCCATCGTGGTGTAGGAAAAAATGCAGGTAAAGCAAAAGTTATTCGAGAAGTTAAAAATTTAGTCACATTTGAAAAAATTAACTTACTCGACTCCCAATGGCCCATCAAACATACACTGGATATAATATTTTGCCGAAATGTCATGATTTATTTTGATAAGGAGACCCAATTAAAAGTACTTCATAAAATGCTAAAACTACTCAATATAAATGGGCTCTACTTTGCAGGACACTCTGAAAATTTTTCACGCGTAAGTGAGTTAATCAGGCCGATAGGAAATACCGTTTACCAACCGACTGGAGGTAAGCTTTGAGTCAATCTGATTACGATAATATACCTAATCGTTACTTCGATCGACATTTTAATTGTGATGCCGTAAAAATTCTTCCTGGTGAATTTTTTGCCACGAAAGAAAGTACTTTAATTGTTACAGTACTTGGTTCATGCGTTTCAGTCTGCTTGAGAGACCCTAACAAGAATATAGCTGGTATGAACCACTTCTTACTCCCTAATGACGAATCAGTTAATCCTAGTGTACTGTCAGACTCAGCCCGCTATGGCGTCTACGCAATGGAATTATTAATTAATCAGATGATGAAAATGGGAGCAAACAAAAAAAACTTGCAAGCCAAAATTTTTGGCGGTGGTAACGTATTAAAGGGCTTTACCCAAAACAACGTTGGTCAACGAAATGCAGAGTTTGTAGTGGATTATCTTAAAGCCGAGCATATTCCGATATTAGCCAGTGATCTTCTCGACCACTTTCCTAGAAAAGTCTACTTTTTTGCGTCGAGTGGAGAGGTAAAAGTCAGAAAGATAAAATCACTACATAACAGTACTATTATTGATAGAGAAAGCGAATATCGTATGAAAATCAGAAATTCTGCAAAATCAGGTGACGTCGATCTTTTCGATTAAAAATTATTTAGAGAATAATATTGTATGATAAAAGTATTAATTGTCGATGATTCAGCACTTATCCGTTCTATCCTTAAGGAAATCATTGATAATCAACCCAATATGCAACTGGTGGGAACGGCAATTGATGCCTACATGGCAAAAGAAATGGTCATACAGTTCCAGCCTGATGTCATTACTCTTGATATAGAAATGCCAAAAGTCAGTGGTCTAACTTTTCTCGAAAAATTGATGAAAGCTCAGCCAACTCCCGTTATTATGATTTCAACATTAACTCAGAAAGGCGCAGCAGCCACTTTACGGGCATTGGAGTTAGGCGCAATCGACTACTTACCTAAGCCTCAATTCAACGTTACCACAGAGTTGAAACAATATGAAAAATTGATTGTTGAAAAAATTAATACTGCTGCAAAAGCAAGAGTCAAAAAACTAACCGTTTATACTCCGCATAAAACTCTTTCTGTCGGTTCTGTAAATAATAAAACTGTCATTAGCATTGGTGCCTCGACAGGCGGAACCGAGGCAATCAAACATGTATTAGAGCCACTTCCTTTAAATATGCCGGGCATTGTCATGACACAGCATATGCCCGCAGGTTTTACCGCGACATTTGCCAGAAGACTTGACAGTCTATGTCAGATATACGTCAAGGAAGCGGAAGATAGAGAGAAAGTATTACCGGGTCACGCTTATCTTGCACCAGGCGATCGCCATTTACACTTACGCAAAGTCAGTACAGGTTATATTATTCGATTAGAGGATGGTGAACGTGTCAGCGGACACAAACCTTCTGTTGATGTTATGTTTGAATCTGTCAGCGAATCTGCGGGAAAAGACGCAACGGCAGTTTTGTTAACCGGTATGGGAAAAGATGGTGCACGAGGTATGCTAACGATTAGACAGAATGGGGGTCATACTATTGCACAAGATGAAGCTAGCAGTGTTGTTTTTGGTATGCCAAAAGAAGCAATAAAATTAAATGCAGCAAATCAGATAGTTTCTTTAGATAAAATCAGTCAAGCCATTGTTAATCATTTAAAATAAAGCCCGCTGATCAAAAAATAAAGTTCACCATTGCAGCTTACAATGAAATATCAAGTTTAGTATTATAAAGGCAGACTTGATTTCTTCCCTGCTCTTTCGCTCGATAAAGCGCAGCATCAGCTTCTCGTATTATTTGATCTGTATTAATACATTCTCTGTTAATATATTCCGAAGTTAATGCAGAAATACCTAAGCTAACCGTTACTTGAATTTTTCTTTGGTGTGTAATTAAAAACTCATTGTCAGAAATTTCCTGACGAAGTTTTTCGCCGCAAACTAATGCCCCTTTCACTTCAGTAAAAGGTAAAATCATAGCAAACTCTTCGCCACCATAACGCGCACAAACATCTGTTTCTCGACTACATTGTCTAATATTATTAGCTAACTGCTGAAGAACCCTATCACCTGCAGTGTGACCATAACTATCATTAATTTTTTTAAAATAATCAACGTCGAGAATAATAAAAGCCAGGGTTGAATTTCCAGGACACCGAGATAAACGTTTTATTTCTTTTTCTAAGCACTCAATTAAATGTCGTCGATTAAAAAGTTTAGTCAGTTCATCGGTGGTTACTAAGCGATTAAGTTCTTTATTAATTGAAATAAGTTCCGAAGTTCTGTCTGAAACTATCAATTCCAGACGATCACGCTCACCTGCCAGTATTCGTAATCGATAATAAACAAACTTAGCTATACCTCCAATTAAAAGGAGGCTACAAGATAATATAAACCACCAAGTCAACCAGAACGGTGGAGTTACCGTAAATGAGATAGAAGC
>JAUIHB010000314.1 GCA_030432465.1 Gammaproteobacteria bacterium | reverse complement strand
CACGTTCTATTGGCAGCGCAATTAATACCTCGTTGACTGTTGCCGAATGGGTAATGCGATCACGCTCTAACGTGCCAAGAGCAACACTCTGCTCATCACTGCACCCAGCTAATAAAATAAACACGAAAATACTAAGCCACGCTTTCATCTGCCTGAACTCCCTATCAAAAATAAAGGCGAGTCTTTAAGCTAACAAAAAAGCGTGAAAAATAAACTATTTAAATTGTGAAAGGCATGTTTTTAATGAGCAAACGTGGCTTATATCAAGTTTGCTCATTAATACTCTGAGTAAAAAAGGATAAGAATATCTTTGTCTGCTGATTTACGCTTTTTGTTCTGAAAAAGTGCCTCTTTGAAAACGTCAATATAATCAAAATGAGATGCAAAATCGTACACATTTCTCGGTACAACAATGCTCTTTTAGAATACTTTAAGAAGATGACTACCGTTTGCCGAAAGCAAAATAGTTTGAGCTTCGATAGGTCACGATGGATTTCTCCCCTATGCCAAGTTAGGAACTAATATGCTTGAGTATTCACGGGCACTATTGATTCTCAGAACTTTGTATAAGTCACTTTGAATCGATTCATTCTTTGGCTATGAAGAGTGACATGTTATTTAAATTATTAACCTTAAAACAATTTGCAGCCTTACTGAATGTTAGTGTGTAGGCTGCAAATAGTGTACGACTTAAATTTGATTATTAATGAGATCTCTAACTTGAGCTAAAGTCGTTTCTTTGATCAATTTACCGTTTTCAAAAACGACTTCAAGTAACCCTTCAGACTCTTCTTGTTCAGTAACATCATCGAATAAGGTTAATTCACCATCGACTCTGTCAATTTTCAACAAGCCTTTAGCTGATTTTTTCTTCGTATCTGTTTTTGGATCTTTGAATATAGCTATTCGCTCGCCATTTTTAACGACACTGGTAGCTTTTACTGCTGAGCCATGTGTATCACGAGTCACATATTGATAGCTATATGAACCAATACCTAAAACAACTTTTGAAGCAAATCCTTTATCCATCAAGCGCTGTAGTATTTGACGTTGGCGAACTAGTGTTATTGCATCACCGTAAATAGCGCCAATGTGCTCATCTAATAATTTGAATCCTTTGTCTGTTGTTGTGCCACCAAAGGTGTCCCATAAACATTCAATAAGTCCTTTTACCTCACAAAACATCAGCGGGATAGTTTGGTCTTGTTCAAAACCGAAGTATTCACCGTTCCAACGATATGCTTCATATCCGTTTTTACGGACATCTTGCTCTGCTTCTTCCTGGTTTTCGAATAGCTCACTGTATTCTGATACTGGAGAAATCTTATATCCCGTTAGAATTTTTACGGGATCACCTGAGTCTGGACGGATAACAAGAGTTCCATCACGAGCCATGATCTCGTCTTTTAGTTTTGGTAGATATTCAGTTACTAGCGTCCAGAAATCCCAGGTATCAGACACAACACTTAAGATACCGGCTGGTGATTGCTCTCTCATTAAATATTTAAAGAATTCAATTTCACCTTCCATAATCCAAGAACAAGTAACAGAGTGTTCAGTTGCATCAACTGAGCAGCCAACCAGCTCTTTATCAACATTTGCGCCATAGTATTTCTCAGCGAAAAGTACTGCCGGAATTGTATCTGTACCAACTAAACCTGAAGCTAAGTGCCCAAATCCGCTCATAGCTGCAGCGTGTTTGCCAAACATTCCTCTAAAGCTGAAATCATGCCCTTGGAATGGAACAAAATCTTGAGGCAGACCAGTTTTTTCAGCAAATTCTTTAAATACTTTTAAATAAGCAACTGACGTTGTAGCACTGGTTTGTATTGGCCAGTTTTCACAGCTAAGTACTGTTTCGATCATATTGGTTAACCACTGAAAACCTTCTTTGGTGTTAACTACTGTGATCGGCGGTACTAAATAAGGAACAAGAGAACCTTCTGGAAGGGCTTTTATTCTTAACGGCAAATATCCTAAGTCATGAAGATCTTCCAAGTATTTAACATTAACAGGATAACCAAGCATAGAGCTCATGATGCGTTTATGATTAGCTACTGCTTCACTCTTTTCTGCTTTAAAAAACTCATCCCATTCTTCTTGTAAATAACTTTTTATGAAATATTGAAGACCAACAAAAGCAACCTTATCGTTATTTTCAACATTACTTAATTTACCGCTTCTAGATGTATAGTTTGCATAAACTTCACTAACATCTGGGTGATAAGCACGGCTGTGGAACTCTTTATAAACGTCTTTTTGCATACTTGCAGCTGTAATAGTCATCATGTTCTCCTTACATCTCGATAACTTGTAATTTTGTTTTGTTGTTATTTATAAATTCGTGTTTTGCTCTAAAAGAATCAGTCGTATAAATGGCGTCAATTAAGCCGTCAAACACATCGAATCCTTTTGAAAAAATGCCGTGAGTGATGAAGAGTGATACTTCATTTGCCCCGTTATTTTTTAAAACCTTAGCGAGTTCAATAAAGGTTCTGCCACCATCACAAATATCGTCAACAATAAGTACATTATTGTTATTTACATTACCTATTATCTCGGTTTTGAGAATTTCACCCGTTTTAAGATTTCTTTGCTTTTGTGCTTGGATAACTTCTGGCTCACCATTGAATTGCTCAGCAATTTTTAATGTTTTTTTGCTAGCACCGGCGTCTGGAGATACTAAGATCAACTCACCGGTAGCCAGACGTTTGCATAATTCTTCACACCGCTTCAATAAATCAATTTGTGGCACATTAACTACATTGTTGATTAGTGCGGGAGATACATCACTGTGAGCATCCCAAATCGTAACTTTGGTAAAACCTAAGCTATTTATGAAGTTAGCCATGACAGAAGCCCCTAAAGCTTCGCCTTCTACACAGACTCTATCTTGGCGAGCGTATGGAAAATAAGGGATCACCAATTCGATTGGTACATTATTAAATGAAAGTCTTTTAAGCGCATCAACTGCCATCATTAATTTAACAAGCTTCGAAGAGTGGGTAAGACGCTCAAATATTTCAATTTTTACTGACTCAGAATAATCTATCTGATCAAAACGAACATGTTCTTCACCACCAGAAAACGTAAAACTGTCATAGTTTACTAATGATTTATTTCCTGCTGAATCATAGCTAAATACTTTCATTTAAATTTCCTTTTAATTTATGTCTCAAGGACACTATTCAATTTAACAAAGCAGGTTATGCTAGTCAATAAAAATTTATGTCCTTATGACACTATATGTTTTTTAAGTGGTAATGAGTGTAACTGTAATTGTTAGTTTTCTGATACTGACTGAATTAATTAATGTCCCGTGATCAAGTTTCCTACTCAAGAGCTATCAGCAATACTAACTATGACAACGGCGTTGAACTCTACTACGTCTTGTTCTATTCCACCTGAAAAGATAACGTTATTCTTGTCATCGTTAATGAAACTCTTTCTGTAGCTCTACCAAACACTATTTTCTCCTTACTCATCGAATGCGCCTAAACAAATATGCATCAAGAGGAAATGTTCTTAATTTTCAAATAAATTTTATATTGATATCAATAAGACTTTACCTTAAAGTGTCACAAAGACATTAACCGTATTCGACCATATAAAATGAATAAATCATACGATATTAATGAATTCAAAAACCCATTATTTACTGTAGACAGTGCGTTATTCACAGTAATTGGTAATTCGTTAAAAGTACTTATGGTAAAGCGAGCCAACGAACCTTTCCTTGGGAGATGGGGTCTTCCTGGCGGTTTTGTTGACGTAGATATTGACGATTCAACAGATCTGACCGCCCTAAGAAAACTAAAAGAGAAAACAAGCGTAGCTCCACAATACTTAGAGCAACTCCGAACTTTTTCCGGTATTAATCGAGATCCTCGAGGTTTTAGTGTTACCTTGGTTTATTTTGCTCTGGTAGCGGAACAAGACGTTTCATCTCACATTGATACTGTTGAAGATGCACAATGGGTTGATATTAAGCAAATTGCAGATTTACCTGTTGCTTTCGATCACAAGCATATAATTGAGCAGGCAAAAGAGCGATTGCAACAAAAAGCTCTTTACTCAATGGTTCCAGTCTATTGCTTGCCAGAATACTTTACCGTTAGCCAATTAAAGTCTGTTATCGAAGCGATAATCGGTAAAACAATTCAAAGAAAAAGCCTAATAAGACGCATTGAAGCTGCAGAAATGTTTGAAGTGCTTGATGAAAAAGTCAAATCGGGGGGTAGATTAGCTCAACTTTATAAGGTTAAGCCTGGTGTCGATATCGTGAACTTTGAACGCAATTTGAGTGTATGACTTAAGGAATAGATGTGATTCAACTTACCGAAGACAAAAATATTCTTATACTTCTTATTTAGTTAGCTTGCTGTACCGCGTTAAATAATAGCTTCTTGTCTTCGAAACTATCCCATGAAAACATTTAACAAGCTTGACCGCACGCCCAGCCGGAGCTCCAAGCGAACTGGAAATTATAGCCCCCGAGCCAACCGGTTACTTCGGTGACTTCACCAATAAAATAAAGGCCTTTAACTTTATTCGCTTCAAATGTTTTAGAGCTTAATTCGGCGCTATTTACACCACCTAAAGTAACCTCAGCAGTTCTATAACCCTCTGTT
>JAUIHB010000313.1 GCA_030432465.1 Gammaproteobacteria bacterium | reverse complement strand
GAAAAAAAGGAAAACGTTTTGTACTTAAAGATAATCGAGGAAGAGATATTGGAAAATTTCAAGACGGAAAATTAGATACAGTTGTGTTGTTAAATAAGCACCTGAATCCTTTTAAAATTGAAACTGATGTTAATAATGGCGTTGCCGTAATCACAGGTAAAGTTGACTCAGAAGTAGAAAAGGATCTTGCTAGCGAGTTAGCTTATAGTGTTGACGGTATTACAGATGTCGATAACAAGCTGACTATTTCACCCGAAAATGAAAGAAGGAACCATAATCGTGATGAGGGTGTAATGTCGGATATCACTGATGCGTCAATTACAACTGCTATATCTACTAAGTTATTGTTAAACACTGAAATAGATAGCACAGATATTGATGTAGATACCGATGGTAAAATGGTAACTCTTAACGGTAAAGTAAAATCAGAAGCCGAAAAAGATCTAGTTTACCAAATAGCCAAAAACACTTTTGAAGTCAAAAAAGTTGACAACAAACTTTCGGTGAATGCCGAAAAAGAGATGAAGAAGGATAAAAAATAGTGGTGTCCTGTTTAGCTAACCTGTTCGCAGGTTAGCTAGCTTCATTATTCCATTTCAGGAGTACGACATGAGTAAGCAAAGTCCTTCATATCAAAGCGACGCGTTACAGAAAGAAGCAGATATACTCAATGAAATGATTTCTGTTTGCATTGATAGTTGTGATTTTTATCGTCATGCTGAACAACAAGTCAATAGTCAACCGATTAGGAACTTATTTTCAAGTATGGCGAATATTCACTCAGAAATTGTAGATTCACTTTCTTCGGAAATAAAACTACGCGGACAACCACCGACACAAGCTGGTACGCTTACAGGTCAACTGCATCAGTGGTACGCATCTGCTAAAACCAAGTTTAGCGATTACTCTGAGATAATATTTATTGAGCAACTAGAAAAACATGAAAATCGAACGCTGGAAATATTTCGTTCTGCAATAAAAAATATAGATGATAAACAGCTCGTCCATATGCTTTCATCAAAGGTCGCATCTATTCAAATTATTTATGATCGAATGAAGTTTTTGAAAAGTTCTTTAAGAACAAAAAGTAGAGAAAATTAATCTCATATAATTTGCTAGAGACTATTATTTTTTACTTTTACTTGTTCCAGTAAAAATATACGGCTTAATTGTTATTTACAATAAGCCGTTTTTTTTACAGCAGACTATTTAGAGACCTCTAGTTCAGAAATATTTTCTGCATCAACCAGTTTATGCGTAATACAGGTTATATGGTTTACTTTAAATTGGTTTTTACCATTCTTTTTTGCTTGATATAAAGCATCATCGGCTAAGTTGAACAAATCAAGAGAATCATGAACCTCTTGTGCTTTAACTGAAGTTCCTCCCACCGAAACCGAAAAATAATCAGCAATCATACTTTGTTCATGCGCCATTTTTTGAGAAAATACTTGATTAACAATTTCCTCACAGACTTGCACCAGTTTTTCCATTCCCATATCAAAATAAACAGTCACAAACTCATCTCCTCCATAACGTGCCGCGAAGTCATTAGGTCTCCGGCAGGTAGCAGCAATCACTTTAGCTATCTGTGTCAATGCAAGATCTCCCGCCAAATGCCCTAAACTATCATTAAATTCTTTAAAACAATCCACATCGATTAAAATAATTGCAATTGATTTATTGTCTCGTTTAGCTTGCTCAAAAAGCCGAGTATATTGCTCATCAAAATAACGGCGATTGTAAAGTTTGGTCAGGGGTTCAACGACACTTTCATTATATAAGCGATTGAGCAAAAGATAGTTATTGCGTGCCATTGAGCGATAAATATTATTCGCAATCAAACACAAAGAGGTAAAGATTGATAATGAAAGCCAGTGATATATAAACTGTCCAAGTTTTTTTTCAGTTAAAAAAATAGGAATAGAACTGACAGCAATGACAATAAATGCGGATATACCAGCCCCTAACAATGGTAGTGCAAGTAGTAATGCTCCAAACATAATGATTAATATAATACCAATATTAGGCAATTCATAACCATGCTGAATGACAATATAGTTGATAGTGGCATTCATACAACCTGCGGCAATAAAAATAAAATATAGCAGACTGGTTGATATACTTTTTGAAGTGTCAGATTTTCCTCCCAAGAAAACCAAAGTAATCAACAGAGGAATTAACACTAACAAAAAACGAACAGGTAAAGTTATGCTGTAAACATCTGATGGAAATACGACTAGATCAAAAATACCAAATACAAAAAGTAATAGTATTGCTGCGAACAAAGATTTCACACGTAAAGGTAAACTTAATCGATAAATGTATGCATCAAAGCTTTCATCACGATAAGTTAGGGAATGATCTAAACTACGGCTAGCTTTCAAGAATTAAATATCTCTCTCAATTTAACTCTAAATATAATACAGATTGAGCAGTTAACAAGCGTAAAGTCGCATCTACTTTACTAATGACATAATATTATAAATAGCAGCATTGACAGTGTTTATTACTTCATAACAATTTGTCATTTGAGATAAAAATAACTCGCATATATTTTAACTTTCTCATAAATTGACAAGAAACCACGTCTCACTAATCAATTTCAACATCGATAGCGTGGAACTATTAACAAAACCTCTGTAGACTGACGTTTTAATAACACCTTTATAAAAATAATTACCACTATAAAAATAAAAATTTTTGACGGAGAGAACGATTATGAGTGACACTATCACAGCCCAAGAATCCCCACCTATCGATCCTAATGACGAGTTTCTTGGTCACCCCAAAGGGCTCTATGTCTGCTTTTTTACAGAAATGTGGGAGCGCTTTTCATTTTATGGCATGAAAGCACTCCTATTCTTATATTTGATCCAATACCACCTTTTTACCGATGAACATGGATATAACTTGCTCGCAGCCTATGGCGCAATGGTTTACGCATTACCTGTTATCGGCGGATTACTTGCAGATAGATATATAGGTATGCGTAAAGCCGTTATTTTTGGCGCAGTGTTACTTGTACTCGGACATTTAGGTATGGCATATGAGGGTCACCAAGCTTCGTTGACCGAACAAGGTATTGTACGTGACCAGTTTGCCCTACAGGTTTTTTACTTTTCACTTGCATTGATATCCATGGGTGTAGGCTTTTTAAAATCTAACATTTCAACAATAGTTGGAAGGCTTTATTCTCAACATGACCCCAGAAGAGATTCTGGCTTCACCATATTCTATGCAGGGATCAACGTCGGGGCTTGGATCGCACCACTGATTTGTGCTTATTTAGGACAAGCCTATGGCTGGCAATATGGTTTCGGGCTTGCCGGAATAGGCATGCTTGCGGGATTGTTAGTCTTTATTTTTGGACAAAAACATTTTCAAGGTAGAGCTGAGCCACGTCACCCAGAAAGACTAGCAGAACTTAAATTCGGTTTATCTGTTGAAAAATGGATCTATTTAGGCGCAACGGCAGGTATATTTCTTGTCTGGGGATTAATCCAGACTCATTCGTTAGTACTTTATCTTGCTGACTGGCTGCCCGAATTTAGCCCTGTTATTTGGTTTATGCATATCACTTCAGTTTTATTGTTTGGCAGTATCATATGGTATCTCACCAAATACTGCACCAAAGAAGAGCGCCATCAAATGAGCGTTTTATTTACATTTATTATTGCTGGTCTTGTTTTCTTTGGTCTCTATGAACAAACTTACGGAAGCTGGGTAACTTTCTCAGAAAGAGTAATGGATAGAAATACTTTTGGAATAGAGTGGACCTCAGGACAACTAGTTTCAACAGGGGCAATGTTTATTCTCATACTGACACCATTTTTTGCTTGGTTATGGCCAATGCTCGCACGCCGAAACCTTAATCCAAGTAAACCGATGAAAATGACTTTAGGGCTATTTTTTGCAGGTTGCTCATTCTTAATATTAGTCTGGGCAACAAATTCGCCTGGAGAAAGCGGACTGGTTAGCGTTTGGTTTTTAATATTAGCTTACTTTATTTTAGAGTTAGGTGAACTATGCTTATCACCGATAGGTCTTTCTGCAGTAACTCAGTTATCAGTTAAAAAAATAGTCGGTTTAATGATGGGGGCATGGTTTTTAGGTGCTATGGCTTACGCGCAAGTCGTCGCATCAGAACTTGGAAAACTCTCTTCAATTGAAACCGTCGCAGGTCAGTCAATAGATGTTGTAGAAGCATTAACCAAATACGAAGACGCATTTTTATTATCCGCCAAACTAGGCTTGGGTGCAGCAATCGTCTTTTTCCTATTGACACCAATACTGAAAAAATTGATGCACGATAATATTTAAAATTTATATTTATCTGTCACAATCAATCAAAGAGGGCTATGCCCTCTTTCTAATTAAACCGCACTAACTCTAAATCTGTGCTCAATAAGTCTCTTAATTCGTACCACAAAAACTATTATTCTATCCCACCAATCAATTGTTTCAAAACTAGGTATTCGAGATTACTCATTTTGTTTGCTATAAACAACACAGACATTATAACAACAGGTAACTAATCAATGATTAACTTCAAAAAACCATTACTGCGCTCTCTAGGGCTAGTTTTAATCAATTTTTTAATTGGCACAAATGTTTTTGCAGAAAAAATTAAACCTTGTAATACAGAAGAATAC
>JAUIHB010000312.1 GCA_030432465.1 Gammaproteobacteria bacterium | reverse complement strand
GTCAGGTTAAGTCGAGACTAATTCAGATAAAAACTTTCCTTACTACGGTAATCGAGACTCAATATAAACGAGTCAAGTTAGATATCTAAAGCTCTACCCGTGATTGTTAGGCGAACTTTGCGTCTATCTTCTCCTGTTCGTCGGTCAATGCCAGAACGCATATCAGGAACAGTAATTGTTCGGCCACTCATTTGACGTCGATCCTGACCAGAACGTCGATCCTCTTCATCTCTTTCATCTGCTTTTCGCGAAGTCCAAGTCACTGAATCTTCACAAGATTGCCTATCTGAATCTTTTTTCGCCATAATATATTCTCAATTTACAATTCTCAGAATGAGACATTGCCAATAAACACCTGCAACTTGGGAACGATTAAATCAAATCTTTGTCTTTTTCTTGCAAATTTACCGTTCTCCTCTCAAAACCAAAACGCTATACACAAAGCTATTATTCAGTATAGTAAATTTTCGTTTTTTAACAGTATCTTTTCGACCCCAAACACATCTCAAAATTCAATATTCGATAAAACTTATACCAATTTCCCTTTTATCAAGCAAGCGTTTAATCGTAATTACCTTAGGGCGTGTTTATCGATAAACACGCCCTAAACATTAAATAAAATCTTATTTTATCTCTCAGATTGTCCAAATATGTTCTAATCTATTAACTTGTATATGATGAAAATCAGGCAGTAGCAATGGCAGTTAATACCTTCAAATATCGATTAATAGCACTAACAGCCCAAAAGTTGACTCCTAATCATTCTGTAAATGAAATTGAGTAGTCAAGGATTCATTATGCCTAAACAATCTAACTCATCTCAACTTCCCATTGATGTAGCATCAGAAAACCAATCAACCATAGAAAACATAAAACTGCGACAAGAAAATGAAAAATTAAAAAACACTTTGAATCAACTAATTAAAAGTGCTAATCAAAATGAAAAAACTCAACTAAAGTTTTCTCAATTAGAGCTTTATTTTTTACAAGCAAGTAATTATCAGGTTTTAATGAATCGAATATTAAATGATCTAAAGAACCTGTTTAGACTATCACAAGTTGAACTAACATTATTTGATAATGACAAAAATATTCAAAACCTTATTCAGGAAATATATGGCTCATTAACTTGGACAAATTTACGTTACACTACCAATATTGATGACTTAAAAAAATTGTATTCCGGCAATTCTACTGTTCAATTATTTCAAGATTCGAATATGATAAAGTCACTTTTTATCAAACAGCCTATCATCAGCCAAAGTGTTGCAATTCTCCCTTTAACTCGCGCCAACCAACTTATTGGAAGCTTACACTTAGGTAGTAATGAGTTTTCTCGCTTTGAACCCTCATTAGCAACCCATTTTTTACAGCACCTCGCATCAATTATTGGAGTGTGTATCGAAAACTCAATTAATCAAGAACGCTATATTCATCTAAGCCTTGTCGATATATTGACCAAAACTAAAAATAGACGTTACTTCTTTCAGGCTAGCGCGAAAGAAATTGCACGCTCCAGTCGTTCGACTTTGCCCTTAAGCTGTTTATTTATTGACATTGATCATTTTAAGCAAATTAATGATAAACGCGGTCACTTGATTGGTGATAAAGCTCTACAAAAAGTTGCTCAACAAATTCAACCAATGCTGCGTCAATCGGATATATTATCAAGGTTTGGTGGTGAGGAGTTTACCGTATTATTACCTGAATGTGATCAGGCGCAAGCATTAGAAATAGCAGAAAGAATCAGACACAGAATTTCGCAGGTACAGATAAAAGATGACGAGCTAGGAAATTTTAATTTAACAATTTCTGTAGGGATCAGTTGTTGGAATCCTGTAACAAATACTTCGATTGATCCAAATGAAATACAAGATTTTTTAATAAAATCGGCAGACGATGCAGTCTATCAAGCCAAGTTAGACGGTAGAAATCGAGTAAAACTCAGCCATCAAACACTACAACCCAATCTTTCTATCCAAAAAAATATTTAGTTATACTGCTTTTAATTAATAAATATTAAGTCTCATCTGATCTAGTATATTCACAACACAAACGAACTAATTTTTGATACGTTTCTAGCCGTTGCTTATTCTCAAGAGTACTATTAGAAGTAACGCCTTTATTATCAATGATATCTTGAATGTTCCATCCAGAGTAATCCCGTCTGGGAACCTTCCCAAATGTTGATGGATAATTTTTTCTCAGAGTGTCAAAATATTCACCAATAGGTTTGTCCATACCAGACACTAGTGATAGATAATCATGATGAATATTATAAAATGATAATAACAGCTCACGAATATCAACTAATTTTTTTAATAATGAAAATTGATTTTTTATTGGTAATAACTGCGCTTCCTTAATCTTTGATTGAATATTAAAATGTTTACAGAACGCCTCATAAACCATAAAAGTTCCATTAAACTTTCCTTCCAAAGTATGTCCTGCAATATGCGGTGTTGCCAATAGACATTGGTCTACCAAATCATTCGAAATATCAGGCTCGTTTTCAAACACATCTAAAATAAAATCTGCATGCCTTTTTTGCGATAAATATTGACTTAACGCGCCATTATTGATCACTGAACCTCGAGCTGCATTAATCACTAGTTGATTAGTATTTAATTGGGATAATTGTTTAGCATCAAACATATGATGGGTCGCATATTTAACATCATGAGTTAATGGCACATGAATAGTAACCACATCACATTTTAAAATATCTTTAAGCGAAACGAATTTTCTTTGGTCACCTTGTATTTGTAATGGCGGATCACAAAGTTCGTAAGCAATATTTAATATATCTAAACATCGAGCTAATTCAGTACCGACATTCCCTGCCCCTAAAATGCCCACCCTTATATTTTGCAAAGTCTTGTTTTTTTGTAACGCCCAATAGCAAATACCACTAATCACATATTGTGCAACAGCGGCTGCATTACACCCTGCGGCATTAGCCCATTGAATATGATTAGCAACTAACCATCCTTTATCAATATGGTCAGTACCAATTGTCGCACTACCAACAAATTGAACAGAAGTGTTATCGAGTAAACTAGAGTCCACTCTGGTTATAGAACGAACCAATAATGCATCAGCATTTATTACATCTTTAGGTAATATTTTTCGTCCCGGCAATTTGATAATCTCTGCATGAGAAGAAAACAGTTCATCAACTAATGGCATATTTTCATCAGCAATGATTTTTAATGGTTTGTTCAAATGACTAACTACCTTATAAAATTTGAATCAACATTTACGAGGAAAAGATTCTACTTGAATTATCTCATCAGAAAAATGGCGATATTAATATTTATAACAGCTCCGAATAAAAAAATGCGAACTAAATACTTGATTTGTTGATGAATTCAGCGGTATTTTGTTGCCAAAGAGGATAATAAAATGAAATTTGACGAACTTACCAAAGAATTACAACAATGGATCGTCTCAGCGGTTCGCGAGGGACACCCACGAGATACCATTTTACAGTCACTCAAAGACTACGGTCACGCCGAAGGTACAACAGAAGCTGTCGATGAGTATATCGAAAAATTAAAAGCGCAAGGACATGTTATTCGCCCTTCTTCGACAAGTGTTTTAGCATCAATTCCAGCGACACAAACAACGAGTGATCGTGATGTTCAAATTTTAATGGCACTCAATAATCCCCGAGTGATTTTGTTTGGAGACTTACTTTCTCATGAAGAATGTGATGAGCTAATTGAGTTGTCCAAAGCACGTCTAACACCATCAACCGTAGTAAATCCAACAACAGGAACCTATGATCAGGAAGCGGTAAGAACAAGCTATGGCGCTTTTTTTAAACGTGGTGAAAATAAACTCATACAGCGTATCGAAACACGTTTAAGTGAATTAATTGGCTGTCCCATCAATCATGGTGAACCAATTCAGATACTCAATTATGCTCCTGGTGCCGAATATAAGCCTCATGTCGATTACTTTGATCCCAAGCAACCGGGTAATACTAAAATTCTCGCGATGGGTGGGCAACGTTATGCCACGATAATCATGTATTTAAATGATGTAGCTGCGGGGGGGTCAACGGTATTTCCTCACTTAGGTTTGGATATCCTGCCGCGTAAAGGAAATGCATTATTCTTTTCTTACGCGAATGAACATGGTGATCTCGACGTTAATAGCACGCATGGCGGAAGTCCCGTTCATGAAGGAGAAAAATGGATTGCGACCAAATGGTTAAGAATTGGTAACTATACCGGCCCCTAATATTGCTCTTGATATCACAGTTTGATATGAAGGCTTGCCAGTATTCTTAAGTTTTTACACTGAACAATTTTAAAGCTTTGTTCATAACTTAACCGGTAACGCTTAATTTTCTTTTGATTCATGGCTGCTTAAATGATTTAGCTTGTTCTAGTCAATTAAGCAGCAATTGGTTAACATACCGCTTTTCCTAATTTACGAGCTTTAGTATGGCTATCGATTACACCTTGCTCGCCTTGTTCATTCCAACATTTATGCTAGTGTCTGCCACTCCGGGCATGTGCATGACGCTCGCTCTGACACTCGGAATGACCATTGGCCTGAAAAAAACTCTGTGGATGATGTGGGGTGAGCTTGCTGGAGTAGCACTTGTTTCGATCTCCGCCGTAGTGGGTGTTGCTAGCATCATGTTGAATTA
>JAUIHB010000311.1 GCA_030432465.1 Gammaproteobacteria bacterium | reverse complement strand
AAAATCTATAAATTTGCACCGTAATGGGCTGACAATCAGATATTATTTAGCTGCGGTGTTATTGTGTTTACCAATAATGGGGTAGTTGTGAAGCTGACTTAGAAAGTCGTCTTTTTGATTAGTTAATTTGGCGTAAATCAACTGATAAGTTAGTACATTTTTAACGTAATCACGGGTTTCTTTGTAAGGAATTTGTTCGATCCACTGGATGCTGTCAGCTGTATTAGCTTCTTTAACCCATTGTAAAACTCTACTTTTTCCTGCGTTGTATGCTGCAGTAGCCAGAACCGGATTTGCTTTAAAGCTTTGCAGCATCTGGCTTAAATGAGCTGTTCCTAGTGAAATATTAGTATCAGCTGTTAATAGTTGTGAAGCGTCTTTATAAGCAATATTTTGGGCGACGCCTTTAGCGGTTGAGGGCTTTAATTGCATTAGTCCTCGTGCGCCAGCGTGAGAAATTGCATCAGTTTTAAATGCGCTTTCTTGTCGTGTAATAGCATAAGCCCAACTCATAGGGATCTGATTTTTCTTTGATTGTTCAGCAAAGATTTCGAAGTGCTCTAAGGGAAAGCGTTTTTCTACATCATCAATCTGTTTACTTCGTGCAAAAGCTAAAATAGCCTGATGTTGCCAACCCCATTGGTGCGCAATCATTGCCAATTTTAATTGCTCATCCAAAGGTGTTTGTGTAACTAGTTGGTTCCATTCCCGTCTCGCATCAGTCATACGGTTTAAAGCTAAAAACTCTTTTGAGCGGATAGCGGCGGGGTTTGATTTAACTTTGATTAATTCCTGCTCACTAAATTGAATGGGTTTGTGAGCGAGCTCTGGCTGTTTATTTAATTGGCGAGCAGCAAGAAAGCCATAATAACTACGTTTGCCAGCCAGACTTTCGAATAAAGTAGCTGCAGTTTCCAAATTACCTAATTGAGTTTCTGCAACAGCGTTCCAATAGATCCATTGATATGTATCTGGATCATCTTTGGAAAATTGAGCAGTGATGGTGGCAACTTTCTGCCAGTCCATTGCATGCAAAGCCGTTGATAACATCCATTGCATAACGGACTCATCTTGTTGATCTGAAAGGGAATTTAACCAGTCTTCCGCCTTAGGATCTTTATCTATTGCTAAGCTTAAGCTAATATTACGTTTGAGTTCAGGCAAGGCTTCAGTATATTCATATTGGCTACCTAGTTTGTGCCAAATCTCAATGGTTTTATTAGCATCACGCCAAGATAGCTTGTTTAAACCTGTACGGATAATATCTTTAGCTTTGTCTGTGAGTGGTAGGCGAAAGTTAATTGAGGCTAATTTTTTGGGATTTTTAATTACTGACTCTAAAAGATCAGCAGCACCTTGCTCTGTTGGTGGTAATTGAGATTTTAAGTAACGAGCTACTCGATATTGTTTAGCGTTAATAGCTAGTTGAAAACGTTTCCATATTTTGTCAGAACTCATCAAACCGGCTTGCTTCCAGCGTTTGATTAGTGGGTTGCAAGTACTTGGAATAGAGTTAGGCGTCATCCACAAATTTTCTGTTTGTTTGAAAATATCGTGATTTTTTTCATCTGTTCTCAGTCGATACTCCAGATGCTTGCATTTCAGGCTGACACTGCCAAAATCGCGATAATGAGTAAGAAATAGCGATGCATGATTATTCCTAGCTAGCCAATATAACCACTTATAGCGCAATCTGCGAGCGACAGGCTCGTCTCCAGCTTGTGCCAGAAAAGCTTCTATTTCATGGGTTTGTGATAAAGAAAAGTTGCGCATTAATTGCTCACGGACAAGATAATGATACAGAGGGTAATCTTTAAGTTGTTCCGTCAATTGAGAGAACTGATTCCAGTCTCTTTTTCGTGCTGCGTGTTCCGCCTGAATAAACTTTTTCCGCTGTTTGTCTAAAATTTCTGCTTGTGCTTCAAGTTTGGCTGATTCCAGTTGTGAATTTAACACAGCATCTAAACTTGAAACATTATCAACGGCGGCTCTTTCAGATAGTTCAAGGCTTGGTGACAGCTTGGTTGTTGGTTGTTCCTGAGTTAATGGTGTTGCTGTTTGTATGTTCGCCGCAGATAACGAAAAACAAACACCACTAACCAAGCAGTTAAAGATGGTTTTGGTGATAGATTTTGCTTTGTAGAGCGACTTTCTCATTAATTCTCTTTCGGTACCTTTTATAAGAAGTTGAATTTCAAATCTTCTGAATATAATTGACTGATACCCAATCGATACATCTTAATACGCCGAATTAAATGAAAGGCGATTTTCAAATAGTAGATTGGTTCTATTACTATGCTTACTTAATTTTTTGCAATCTGTTGCTTTAGTAATATATATCGCGCTATTTGCGAATAAGTTTAGGACAATTTTGTTGTTTATTAATTCACTGTCCGAATAATTATTATTTTAGACTCTTTTGAACCCAACAAATAGCTAATAATTAACGTTTTATCTAGGGCGTGTTTATCTTTCATTCTTTGAGATTGCCGAAGCCATTTTTTTGTCCTGCAAGGCAAAAGATGTATCCTGTAGTCATTCTACAGGTTCAGCTTTTAACGCAGCAGGGCGAAAAAATGGTTCGGCCCTGTGGGTTGTGGCTAAAATTTCGTCACTCTTCGTTACTTGTCGCTGATTTAGAGTGACTAAACCACGCTCCGCGCGCCTCGATTGGCAAAATTTTAACCGCAACAATCTCAAAGAATGAAAGATAAACACGCCCTAGTTAATCTAAAAGAAAAACTACCATTTAGCAACAGGTGTGATGAAAAGCTATTTGAAAAAGGGGTACACTTTAATTGGTGTACCCAAAGCGGAGCTTAATCTGGTAGGTTTTAATTCGCTTTCTTCTTTGTGGCTTTGTACTAGGATTAAACAAGTAAAATAAAAAATAGCTCTGATGTTGCCATGTCTGTTCAGGTTTTGGAGAGCAGGAAGGGGCTGAACGACAACACCAGAGCTAAAACGGGAAAACTGAATATTAGTTTTGAGCTAGCTGTCCTTCGACATTACTCACGAAATGCACGCTGACTTTTCGAGCCATTGCATAGCCATCGGCATCTTCAGTTGTAAAGGTGTTCATTTCTCCATGAGCTTGGCCAATAAGCCTATTGGCTGAAATACCGTAGGTTTCAAATGCTGCAATAACAGAGTCAACACGTTTTTGAGACAATTTAATGTTGTCTTGAGTGCTTCCGCGCGGATCGGTGTAGCCATCAAGCTGAATATTTAAGCTAGGGAATTGATTTAAAATATCAACAATTCGCTCAATATTTTTTATGTCAGCATCGGAAAGTGCAGCAGAGTTTGTGGTAAACATAACGTTCAAGGTTAACCCGTCTGTTACCCATTGGGCATCAGCTTTGTTTTTTTGAGCGATTTCTTGGTTTTGCTGTAACATGTCGACTTCCTGTTTAAGCGCGGTTTCAGTTAATTTCATTTGATTAATTTTTAGTTGTGCATCGTCTAAGTGGTTGGCTTTTTCAACTTGTTCACCGACTAGCACACCTGCGATGCCACCAATAATCAGTCCTACTGGTCCGCCAATTGCTGCTCCAGCTACTGCACCAGAAGCAAAGCCAACATTCTCCTCTGTACTTGCTTCTGCTTTTACGTTGCTGGTATTCATGATGACAGATGCAACAAGTGTTGAGATTACGATAGCTTTTTTCATTTTTGATTCCTCTTGATTTAATGTTTAATTAAGTTAATTTTGTTAGTTAAATTATTGGTAAACTTTCCGCGACCTTATTTTTTGACCTTCCTTGGTATACTCACCCTTAATGAGTAGTTCCTGTGTAGCTTGGTCTAGCCTATCCAAATGGGAGGTGACTAGTGTCTGCCTCATCTCGTTTGGATGTAGCTATTAAAACGTGATAAAGAGGCGCGCAAATAGTTTAAATAGGGAAGGTTAGTGGCTAAATATGGCGAAAAAAAGGCAATTGAATTGAGGATATTTTTTATTTAATTAATTAAGGTATGATACGTCTAGTTTATTGAAAAGCGTGTTAATGCTTTTATACCACTTGAAAATAAACCTCAATTTAAAATTAAACACGCTCAAACCGTTTAGAAGTAAATTAATCAGGATAAGAAGGTAAACATGGCAAAACGAATCGCACTAGTTGAAGATGAAACAGCTATTCGAGAGAATTATTCAGCATCATTACGTAAGCAAGGATATGATGTATTTGGCTATGCTAGTAAAGAAGAAGCTATGCAGGCATTTCAGACTCGTTTACCTGATTTAGCCATTTTAGATGTAGGGCTTGGGGATGAGCCTGAAGGTGGTTTTGAGTTGTGTCGATTTTTACGTGCGCAATCAAGTGGTTTGCCGATTATCTTTTTAACGGCTCTGGACAGTGAGTTTGATACAATATCAGGACTACGTTTAGGCGCTGATGATTATCTCACAAAAGATATTAGTTTGGCGCAAGTATTAGTCAGAGTTTCTGCATTATTCAGAAGAGTAGATGCCTTTAAAAATGCGACGCAAGATGCCGAAGATGTGATAGATGTTGGATATTTAACTTTAGATAGCAGTCGGTTTATAGCTAGTTGGAAGACTAAACCTATAGATATTACTTTGACGGAGTTTTGGATCTTACATGCTTTAGCCAAAAGACCGGGACATGTGAAAAACAGAGATCAATTAATGGAAGCAGCTAAAGCGATTGTTGATGATAGTACGGTCACATCGCATATTAAGCGGTTACGTAAAAAGT
>JAUIHB010000310.1 GCA_030432465.1 Gammaproteobacteria bacterium | reverse complement strand
CAGCTGATAGCAATTCATTACCTCGTGCCTGAATGAAGCATTAGCAATAAAAGGTTAATTGATGGCATTCAATTAAATCAAAACAGACTATTTTTTTATAACATAAACAGCTTTTATATCTTTTTTTCTTATGATCCATTTTTTAGACTTGTGTGCATAATCAACATGATAGAGTGGACTATGATTATATAGATCGTGCAAGATTGCTTTGGATTTGGCGATGGGGATGGGAAGAATATATAGGAGATAACTGGAGAGTGCGCTTAACTGGTTATGTAAGCGTTAATTTTGCACTTAGCTTGTTAGTTATAAGTAGGTTGATGAATGTCGCACTTGATAAACTCTCAAAAAAACTCTCGTTTGGGGAAATTGCTCTTGGACAGAGGCTGGGTTGATCAAAAGCAACTCTCGCAAGCCTTAGAGTATCAAGCTCAACACCAATGCCGATTAGGTGAAAGCCTTCTAGCTTTGGGACTAATTAACCAAAAGCAACTAAATAAAGTTCTATGTCGTCAGCGCTGGCTACGTTCGTTTATTGCTGGGATTGTGATGATAAGTACGCCTGTCTGCCCAGTCCTAGCCAATGAAAAACCACAGAAAATAAAATTTACAGCACAGGCGATAGATCATTCTGATAAGAAGTTATTTCCTCGGAAAACCTTTAATCCAAAACTGAGTTTACATGACCCCAGCCAGCTTGAAATTCAGCATAACTTAACTCAAAAATATGGTGTAGAATTTGCCTTTGGGCAAGTGGAGTTTGATTATCAAGTTCCTAGTAATGAAATTTTTTACTCTCAAATATCATTGTTTCGTTCTCGCCCAGTTGAAGAGTTAAGTCTTTCGTCTTTAAAAAATAAGAAAAAACATCAGCGCTTTGATCGTTATAAAAATACCATACCGACAGTTTACCGATTAACTTTAAAAGGTTACTCTATTTTTGAACAAAGTGAAGATAAAATGCATTTTTGGCGTATGGATAAGGTTAAGGATAGTCCATATAAAAAATACGAGTTAATGTTTTCAGTAACCAAACAATTTTAGTGAACTGTTAGTCGCATATAGAGTGTACGTAAGATTGCTTTAAATTTCGGTAATTGAAAGCTTTATTTTTATATAATCGCTATGAGGTATAAATAATAAATCTGCAATTTTTCTAATATAATGTTCCTCATGAACATCAACATTACCATCAGCAACAGCGATTTGCCAAAGTTGCTTTAATATAGTCAGCTTTTCAGTACGTTCAAAATGTTGATTGATAAGTTGAGTAAATTGATAGTAATCTGTTGAGCTTTCTAATTCCTGCTCGGAAATACTAATTAACTCTTCAATTTCTGCCTGTTCTATTTGATAGGTTGTTTTAAGGATATTTTTTAATCGTTCAAGTTCACTACTTTCTGTTTGATTATCAATCAGTACAGCTTCAACAAGGAGCGCTGCGACAGCAATATTTAGCTGCTTTTGTTGCTCCTCTGCTGATATTTCGTCGTTATTAAAATGCTTATCAAAAAAGGTTTTAAGCTGTCTGAGCATTTTTGCCTGCCTATTCAATTTGCTACATAATCAAAGTCAGTGCCAAAGCTTAAGTTAACTAATATTCTACGTCAAATGTGTAAGCAGCTTAATTGCTTAGCTTTTTCGACTGATTATTTTCTCGATTTAAATGTAACAGGCTATTTTGTGCAAATTCTAGGATTTTTTCGCTAGGTTTGGCGGTATGCTTGAGTGTTTCCAGATAAAACTCCAGACTACCGACAATATCGGCAAATAAGTTAATTGCTGTATCAGTAGTGGTGTGTGGGTTATTGGTTAAATGGTGATCAATAAAAACCAAGCAGCCCTCACAAATACTGGTAGCAGCTTCAACTTTAAGTTGCTTAAAGCCAAGACGAATGTTATCAAGTGAATCATGGATGTCCTTTAACATGAGTACGCGTCGATTTTTGTTATTAAATTGTTCAAATAACTCTATCAACTGGCGTACATGTTTATGCGTATTCTCACAGATAACCATTTGATTTTTAGATAATTTTAACCGCTTGGGGCCAGAGTTCCCTGCGTATTTTGCAAGTTCAGATTCATTAAGCACTTTATAGATGCTATCGAGAACAATGAATAAGATATTGATGTCCTTGTCTGGTAGTGGTTTTTTATCTTTTACTGCGCTAGCAACTAATTCTATGGCAACATTAAGCCGAATCCGCTGGTCTTCCACTTGAAGTATTTTGAGTAAATTGCTTAGATTGAGCATTTGCTTATGTGCTTGGGCCAAATCAAGCGGCTCGAATGCATTTTCCAAACTATTGTTGAGCGCCAGTTTGATCGCTTTTATTTCATCCATGAGAGTTTCTGCTATAGAGTGATAATCTTGATCACTAGGACCTCTCATTTCCTGAGTTTCTTGTCTGATCAATGCATCACTTATAGCCGATGCCTGTAAGTTAAAGTGAGATAGCAGTTCTTTTACTTGTTCAGTTGAGGCACTGCCTATCATGGTTAAATAAAGCATTTCTTTGGTTAGCAACGCTGTTTCTGCGCGATTATCTTGTAACATGTTTTCTGGTTTGTTCTCTACCTGACGAATTTGTCTATCGATACGAGAAAAGAGCTTCAAACGGTTTTTTGTGAGTACTAAGCTGCCTTCGATATATCCATCCAACATCGCCTCTGCTATCCACCACATGTTGGGAAATTTGGGCCTAGGGCATTCACTATCTAATTTGTTCAAAGCTTTTTGCATCATTTTTAAGCCGCCAATAATGTTGGTTTGTCTGAGAACCTCGATTAGGCCTATTTGATACATTTGTCTAAAATGGCGCGACTTTTCTGCACTTTCTTCGCTAGTGATTAAATTTCGCTGCCTGTCGTTTCTGGGCATGTTAAAATCACACTCAAAAAAGATTGACTCGCTTAATTGAGGCGCATTGATTGCTGCACGAATACTGTTTATTGCAGGTAATAAAAGTTGTGGTAGGTCATAGGGTTTTTGATTCACGTGCTCAGAATAGCGCATTAATCGAGCCAGAGCGGTAGATACGATACTCAGTAGGTCCGACTGAGCATCTCGTGATAACTTGGGAAGCTTCTTTATTAAAGCGATTGCGTCTGCCACCAGCCGCTGAGCGCCGAGCATTTCTAATAAAGTGAAAACTCCTTTTAGCTTGTTTAGATGAACCAGTGCTTTTTTTAATGTGGTATTACTGTCTGGTTTTCTCGAATATTGTTCAAGAGCATTGATCGACAGATTTATTTCTGCTGAGACGTCTTCTAAAATCAAATCGAGCGATTGTAAAGCGCTTGCTTGAGTCATGATCTTTCCGGTATGTTCAAAATACAGCCAACTAAGCTTGGTATTGTATGCAAAATGTACTCAATTATCTGGTCATGCTTCGCAATAATTTAAGGTCAGTTGCAGTTTCAATAAATTCTTTGCTAACGATAAATTCATTGTAATCTATAGAATGATATTTATCAGTAAACTGTGTTACATGAGTTAATTAAATGGTTTATCGTTCTCAACCTTTTAATTCTTAGAGATGTGACCAGTTATTGTTAAGTCTGTGGCAAAGTTAACGCTTTGCTTATCTCGTAAAGTGATAATATCCTAGCCTTCAATCGTTAACAATTCATTTTAAAAGGATTTGTCCATGCTGGTCATACCTAAACAAGGTTGGCAAAACTTTATTCACAGCAAAGATTTATTGAACTTTATCTCTGAAACACTTGTTTCGACCACTGAAAATATCCATTGGGAGCACTTCCAAATTTCAGAGTGCGCATTGGTATGGTGTTCTGGTGAAATTGATTCGACCAATCAAATTCAAATTGAATGGAAAGAAAATGGTAAAAATAGCTTAGAAATCAGATCGTTAGGTATTGAAATGACAAATAACGGTGGAAGTCATTTTAAACAGCTTTTTCGTTTAAAAAGAGAGCTTAAAAAACGTTTTGGCCTAAATGAGCGTTAAACAACGTTTGTTAGTAACTTTGTTACTTATTATTTAGTGTGTCGTCTTGTGTTTTTTTTGATAGTCTTATTTTCATATTTGTTTTTGATGTTGGAATTAAGGATTTAAAAGAATGAAACTCAATTTTAAGCTGTTTGCTCGCAAAGCTTTATTAGGAGGTGTGTTAGTACTTTTACCTGTGGTCATTATCGGTTTGGTTTTTCAATGGTTATTTGTTGCAGTCACTGACTTAATCCAACCGCTAACTAACTATATGATCAAGCATTATGGCCTACCTGAGTTGATTGCTGATGGTATTGTCATTGTACTCATTCTGATTACTTGTTTTGCAATTGGGACCTTTGTTTCCACCAGCATAGGTAAGTGGTTGCATAGTTATTTTGATAAATATTTGATTCGTCTGGCACCGGGCTATCGAATAGTCAAGGAAATTGTATCGCAAGTATTTGGAAGCTCTGACTCTTCACCTTTCTCAAAAGGAGAAGTTGTAAGAGTTAAATTGTTTGGTGATAACTGTGAAACAACCGTTACTGCAATAGTCACATCTCGCCACCCCGATGGAACAGTTACTATTTTTATGCCAACAGGGCCCAACCCCACATCTGGTAACATTTACCATATGCCGGAAAAGCTGGTTGAGTTTTTTCCTAATGCTAGTGTTGAACAGATGATGAGAACGGTTATAGCCTGTGGAGCGGGGAGTGATCAGTTATTCCTAACCAATAATACGCCCAGTACACAACCACCAGAGACTCCCCAAAAAT
>JAUIHB010000012.1 GCA_030432465.1 Gammaproteobacteria bacterium | reverse complement strand
TCTTGCCAGACCGCATTGGCTGGTGTCCAATCTTCATTGGCGTTGCCCTGTAACTCAGGATCCAGAGCAATTGAGCGAACAAGTGATTGATTAAATACGCGTGCTAAAGATTGAATGCGATCTTTTTCGGGAATTTTTATCGTTAACGAGACAAGGTAAGGGTTACAAATATCGACTTTATGAACGCTGAGACTAGCGACATCAGTAACATTAAATCTGGCACCTAAATCACCTAATTTTTTTACTTCAACTAATTGTTCTAGAGGCATGTCTAAATCGTTAACATCTAATTTTAGCTCGGCACTAAATAATGGTGAGTGAAATCTCTCAAGGGTTCCTTTCTTATTGAGCTTTAAACCTAAATATAAAGGCCCATCAAATTTGGGGTCAAATAATTCTTCATAAGGTGTCTGTAAAATACTTTCTAGAAGCTGAGGTTTATCTTCTACGTTATTCCAGTCAATCTTACGACCAGAAATATACTCTGCTAATGCATAAGGGTTGATAACACCGTTTTTTTGTGCGGCTTTTGGGTTGGACTCAATGGTTTTAACTTCCATAACACAATCTCCAAGAGGTAGGTTAATTGAAAAAAATAAAACCACAAACATCAGGCACCACTGCATGATACTTCCTGTTAAAATTTAAGGAGGCATCAAAATAGTTAGACATCATTTAGTGACAAAGTAGCTGTTTTATTTTTGCTATCTTTGAGACTGACTACAGAATAAAACGAGGTGGAATGCAATCGTGCCCAATACAATCGGCAAAGATAAGTGTACGCCCTAAAACCTGATCTCACAATGAAGTTTTTATGAATATTTTTAATATAAAAATAACAGCCTGTTTTAATACGAGAAGTTTATAGAAAGCTCTTTTTATGCAAAAAAATATTCTTATAAATATGATTGTTAGATACTGGTGTTATATCTTATCTCGTATTTTAATATTGATAATTTCTGGTTCAGCAGAGTCGCATACGAAATTGGAATTTAATCAATTTTCAATGATTCATTTGAATTATCGCTAACAGTGATAAACTTGCAATTAAAGGAACTTAACCCATAAACCGATGAATGATTACTGCTATATTCTTTTCAAGACTAATAAAAAGAGAAGGGTATTATGGATAATTTAAAAGTAATAAAAATAGCATCGTTGGTTTGTCTAGGCGCGTTTCTGTCAGGCTGTGAGAAGCAACCTGATACTCAAACGCCTCCCCTAAAAAAGCAAACAGATGTTAAGGTCGAAAAAAAGACGACACCGATAATAAAAAATACTTGTACTGGAACTTATCCAGGATATTGGCAGGATCCAGCGTTTCCTCAAATGTGGGAAGGACAATTAATATCAGACGCGCCGCCTGATGATTGGCAAGGGCCAGTATTTAAATTATCAGATGATTATCCGCGTCAACCTGTTGACGATAAAGCGGATCAACCTTGGAGAACGGCAAAGTTTGATCCACTTTTTGATCCGAATGTCGACTCAGCATTGAAGGATAAGTTGGGTAACGAGTACGCTTGGCTTGTTTTAAACTACATTATGGATGGCAACATTAACCAGCCTAATCAAACTGATTGGGACGTCTGTGAAAATCCCGTGCGTCCTTGGTATCATATTCCTTTTCAAACCTATGATCCGATGAGTGGTCGTGAATTTACTCACGGACTGACCCGTGAAGCCCCAGTTACTTTCTCGATTAAAGGAAGTGATGTGTTAGATAAATCTACCATGTGGGCCGTAGGTGTTTACAACGCAACAGCAGCTTATACTTTGGGAGAAGTCTGGCAGGCAGATGGCAACGCGAAAGTCCCAACCGCTGATATGGAATTTAAAGAAGGGGCGGTTATTGGAAAACCTTTGTTCAACACTTCCAGTCCTGAAAAGTTGCCTGTATTAGCAAATATGCCAACTTGGGATGCTAATATTTCTGATCCTGATTTCTGTTCCTGTACCCCTGCAAATGGAAGCGAATGTACCTTGATTGAGGAAAGTCAGCAGTGTCCTCGTAGCACAACAAAGTGGGGCGCTGTACGCTTACTTCAATTCGATTTTGCAGTAAAAGAAAGTCGTGCCCCGGGAACCAAGTGGGTTTACGGTACATTTGTTGCTGATGGTCAACGTAAAGCTCATGTGAAAGATCCTTGGCAACGTGTCAGTCTGCTGGGATTAATGTGGGGGAACGATACACCACCATCAGGTCAACTTGCTTATAATTATCCAAAAGATCCGCAAAAAAATGGTTTTGCGGAAGAAGTCATAGTGTGGGATACCGTTGATGAACTTAACCGTTATGGTGGCAGCGATAAAACTAAATGGATGGGGCATCTAGGTTGTAACAATCGCTTAGATGGACCTGCTGATGATGCAAATAGTTCTTGCATGTCATGTCATGGATCAGCGTCGGTACCGGATAAAAACATTGTTACTCCACCTTTGTTATCACAGTTTCAATCCGGTCTAACTTACCAATGTGTTACACCTGATCCTACCGATCCTAGCAAAGGACACGATAGAAGCGGAAGGCCTGCTACGGTTAATGACAAAATCAGCTTTGCCGCAATGGACTCTATTTACTTTGCGAATGTTCCTGCTGGTGAACCGTTTAACATGATCACTAAAAATACCGATGGCGTAGCAACTAATGTTATGGGTGAGGGAGTCCCGAACTATGCTGATAGCTCTCGTACCGACTGGATCTCACTAGATTATTCCTTGCAAATGTCAATTTCTTTAACTCAATGGTTACAGTGGCAACAACATCAAAGTGTTAAAGTACCGCAACGTATTCATGCACATGAAATACGCCGCAATAAGAATATCTCAAAAAATCAGTAAAAAATAATCTTCAAGCCATACTTAAGAAAGGCTGCTCTTTGAATTGACTTCAAAAGCAGCTTTTTTTAGTGAGAAAATACTTTTATCTAATGAATTGTTTTTTAAAAAATCACTGTAAAAGTGGCATAGAGATTTTTATTTGTCTATTTTTAATAACATCCATCATTATTAGGTCATAAAAATGAAACCATCAAAAGTTATAGGGATCTTGTTACTGAGTGCTACTTGTTCAATAAATGCTTCTGAGGTATTGCTAGCGGATAAAGTGAGTGATGAAGTTGTTGATTCACTGGTTGATCACTATGTTAAGTTTATCAATAGCAACATTCTTTCTGAAGTTTGTCACAGCCCACAGTATCTTGAAATAAACTATAAACATGAAAAAGTTAATGCACATTTTCTCAATAAAGTTAATGAAATAGCTAAAGATAGAGAGTTAACTGACTATAATGCAAAAGAAATTAAAGAGTTGACAGAATTGGAGTTTCAAGCTTTTTTAGATGGTTCACGTTATGGAGCAATGATTGCCAGAAACTATCAGATTCAATCGGAGCAACCTTTCTGCTCGGCGGATGTGATGAAAACGTTAGCAGTATCACAAAAAGAATTACTTGCGGAAGGCATTTATATTTCTAAAAAAAGAGAATGAATTAAGGGGGGTAAGCGATTATCCTCCTAAATCGACTCGCTTCAGAGTATAAGTCTTTTTATCTATTACCAAGGTAAAAAATTGATCGCTCTTATTACTAACACTCCCTATAATTTTTCCATGATTATCAATTTCTTTGCCTGATTTAAATGTAATATAAATACTGTCATCATAAACCTCTTTGGTGATAACCCACTGATATTTTTTTTCTCCACTTTCATTATATAAAAGTTTCCAGTGTTTACCGCCATTTTTAGAAAGCCACTTTTGTGCAATGATTAAATCTGAAGTGGTTACTGTTATATCGTTTGCCAGAGCTAAGTTTGAAGATATGATTAGAATTAAAGGTAATATTTTTCTCATTTCTTTCCTCTGTTTCATATTTAGCAGCGAGTTATTGATAAGTTGCACGATATTCCGATGGAATGATAACTTCATTAAAAGTACCGCTAAACCCTAGCATTAATAGCATTGAAATTATAGCTCCAATGGCAACAATCGAGTAAGCCAGTCTCTTGCGCAGTATTTCAGTTATTTTCTTTCGAGTTAACCAGTTAAATGCTGCTGCAATATGTATAAATATTGCGACAACGGCAAAAAAATAATAAGGAACGAAATATAGCTGAAATGGCGTGACATGAAAGCCAGCAATACCATAATAAATATTTGTGTCCAAATCTGTGAATAAGCGACCAAATAATACAGTACCTACATGGTTTAAAAAAAAGAAAGCTAAATATAAACCTGAAATGGCCTGAGCTTTATCAATAAAATCTTCTCGTTGTCCTCTGCGTTTCCAAACAAAATAAATTCCGCTGCTGACTTGAAATATGACACAGGTTAAAAGCACACTTTCCATTAGAATATTTCGATAAATAACTCTAAAGCTGTTCATGAAGTTAATATGTTGTGCTACTCCGCCTAATATAAACATGTGATTAATTAAGTGAAATAATACAAACACACCTATTAATAGTGCGGATATTCTATGGAGTTTGTGTAACATCGATTAGCCTGAAATTATAGGAGATCAGAATAGCTGGCTGTGTATTATAACTTAACTCTTTCACTATGTTACTTTCTCAATATCTCATTAATATTAAGAAAATTAAATTAAATCTGTTTGATATTTTCATTTATAGCTTATTAATAAACCGTATTAAAAAAATATTTTTTGTTACCTGTGTTCCTTGGAAATTAAATGCTCCACAATGCTGAAAGATTAGTTGGCTTGAACCTGCCATAATAAAAATAGCAATTTCTTTATATTTTTTTAAAAAATAATTTCTCTAAATTGAACATTTTATCTAAAAGCCTAAATTAGGCGTTTATTTATATTTATACCTCTCTTGCCAATAGTTGCATATGCAAAACCTTTGATTATTTGGTTAAGCGCATTTTTAAAAAATAATCTTAAAGTGCAATATTCTCTTTGAGCGATTAATCCCATGTCCGTAGCGTCCGCATGTAATATATTTGTTATTGCACCCAATAACACCTTGTGTTAAATCTAAAAAGTACCTGTCTCGTAGCACAGGTTTATATGTAAAAAAACTAAAATTATAAACACAATCCTAATACAGGAGGATAAGATGAATTTACTCTCATCAAAATTGACCAAGATGCTTCTTGGTTCAATTGTACTTTTTTCACCCTCGGCATTTGCTGCAGATCTACCGGATGTCTGTGCCACTCAAGGACCATCAACCTCGTTAACTGACGGAACACCTATATGTGTGGCTAATGGAGGAACAGCTTGGCTGAGCATTGGCGGTGGTAATGCACATAACAGTATTGCTATTACAACGGCGCATGGTACTGGCGATTTAAACTTGTTTGTCAGAAATGGTGGTTGGCCTAATACAGCTTCCAATAGCACCGATCCAAAGTCGTTAAATTCTGGTACGAACAGTGAGTGTGTCATCATCTCTAACCCAAGCCAATATTGGACTAATGTAGGGATCACTGGGACACGTTCAGGTGCCTCACTTGTGGTTGATTTAGGCGCAACCTCTTGCCGCTCTGGTGGAACAACTGATCCCGGCGGAAACACTGGTGCTATTACTGCGCCGAATAATTTAGCTGGAACTTCAACGAGTAATTCTATTACTTTAACGTGGAGTGATAACTCAAATAATGAGGATAACTTCATTATTCAGCGTTCAGTTGATGGTAGTGCTTGGGCCGATCATGCAACCGTTGTGGCAAACACCACAACTTATACCGACTCTGGTTTAACCGCAAATAAAACATATTCCTATGTGATGTATGCCAAAAACACCACGAACTCTTCAGGTTGGTCTTCAACACTTAGTGTAACCACGAAAGATGGTGGTACTGATCCTACAGATCCAACACCAACAGGTTATTGTTCCGCAACGGGAGGTGGAACCTATGAATGGATTGCAGGTGTTAAATTAGGCAACGTTAACAATTCATCAACTCAATCAAACTATGCCGATTACACTGCGCAAACGGCAAATATTGGTACAGGTACAAATTCAATTACATTGACGCCAGGTTTTAACAGTGGTCAATATGATGAGTATTTCTCTGTGTGGATTGATTTTAATAGAGATGGTGATTTTGTTGATTCGGGTGAGCAAGTGGTTAACGGTGTAAAAACTCGTGCTGCGATTACGCGAACTTTCAACGTACCTTCTTCTGCTTCAGGCAAAACCAGAATGCGAGTTGCCATGAAATACAATTCTGCGACTTCAGGGCCATGTGCCAATATTGCCAGTGGTGAAATTGAAGATTATTCCGTTTCATTTGATGGTGCAACTGATCCGACAGACCCAACTGATCCGACAGACCCAACTGATCCAGATACATTACCGGATGTTTGTGCAACTCAAGAGCCAAGTGAAGCAACTTCATTACAAGATGGTGTACCAATCTGTGTACCAGCGACAAGTTCTTTCAAAGGTTATAGTGTAAGTACATATAATACCAATCCTACAGTAACCAGTATTGCGTTTAGCAGTGCTCATGGTTTGGGTAATCTTGATCTGGCTGCTCGGAATGATGGTTGGCCAAAACCTGGTGATGATAGCCTTCGTTCAAGACATGTGGGTAATACTGAATGTGTCATTTTAACCAATCCTAATGCTAATGGTTGGAACAACGTTAATCTGGAAGGTCTATTTAAAGGTGTAAGCGTTGTTGCTGATTTTAATGCAACTAAATGTCGCGTAACCCCTGGCGCATCTGATCCCGGTAATACCGGTTACAAGTACAATAAAGTTCATGTATTGGTTTATCCTTTCCGCTTCCTTGATAAAGATTTAAGTTTTACCACAGCAAAAATCAATGAAGAGATGACAAAGGCTCAAAGCTACTTCAGAGAACAATCTTACGGTAAGTTTGATTTTACTTGGGAAGTTAAACCTAAAATTACCATTCAGACTAACAAGTCAACAGTTGATAATGATAAAAACAAGTGGAAAGATTACTATCGTCCAGCAATCCAAGCCACAGGTGTTGATCCTGACTTCCCTGGAGCAGGTACCATCATCATGGTCGCAGCCGAGAAAATAGGACCTAATGATGGCGCACCTGCGACTGCGATTAACTCGCAAGCAAGTCCTCCTCTGATGGAAATATATACTCATGCTGGAAGCACGATTGCGCATGAAACAGGTCATGCTTTAGGCTTGCATCACTCTAAATCAATCGAATCTGGCGGCAGTACCATTACAGGGAACGCAGCATCAGATACGGTGACTGATTATGGTAACGTCTTTGCGATGATGGGAATGGGCGGTCACACGTTTGAAGAATTAAACTTGATGTATAAGAGTTATTTCGTCAATCCCGCTTGGATTTCAGAAGCTGATGTTCCAACGATTACTACTTCCGGAACTTATCGTCTCTACACTTTTGATCAAGGTTCATCTGCGGGACATGGAACGCCGGGTATTATTGGACTTAAATTAAAGTCTGGTGGCACAGGCGATAAAACTTATTGGGTGGAGTATCGTACCAGCCAGCATGGTGAAGAAGGATCACCAGATCCGCTTCGTACGCCACTGCTACAAAATGGTATTTTAGTTAACTTGCAAGGTTATCAAGATGATAATGCACAACCTTGGTGGAATCATACATCGCTGTTGTTAGACTTCACGCCAAATTCACGTAGTTCAAGTTGGGCATTAGAAGACTTCAATGATGCGCCACTGACTATTGGTAATACCTTCTCTGATCCATGGGCTGGTTTCACGATTACTCCAACAGCGAAAGGTGGTACTTTAGGTACACCTAATGCTTGGATTGATGTTGAAGTTATCATTCAATAATTTGTCAAACAGTCAGAAATATTAGGATGACTTATTATGTAGGGAAGCGTATATAAAATTCTGACTGATGTTATTAAAACGCCACAAAATTGGTTGTGGCGTTTTTTTATAAAGATAAATAAGGCGCAAGCTCTTGGAATGTTTTTGTTATTTAGGATCAGCATTTGAACAAAATTATGGACTGTCAGCCTAGATTTCAAGCTCTGCATAAGATTCAAACTGTGTATTTATTTTATAGACGCTCCTTTATTTTAGTTTATCCTCTGACGTAGCAAATTTATTTGCTCAAGTTACGTCCTTGCTTTATCTCCTTGAGTCAAAAGTGAGTCTGGCTAGTTTTAAAATGTATAATTATTTTTAATGAGGTTAACTTTAGCCAGTTGCAGGCATACTTATTATTTATAATAAAAATATTGAAATGAGAGAGAGTCAACCATCTATTAACAAATAGCATACCACAGATGATTCTTGCAAAAAGTTTGCACTATGAATCCAAAGGTGATTTAGTCCATGCAATTAATATCATAGAAGATGGAACTCATCATATTACTCGAGTGTTTTATTCTCGGTGCTTTTTATTTTGATACAGGAAACTACTTACTTGGTAAGTAAGTATCTGTTGAAAACCGTTGAGTAGGAGGTACCTTCATTTTTTAGATTAGGATTTGTACGAGAGAGAATAACGGTATTTGTGATAAGGTTTAACCGCTCGGATAAATGTGTTAAATGTTTTTTCCCTATATCTTATACTTTTTGAAGCACACTTTAGGGAGCTACCGTAGCTAAATTATCACATTATTTTTCATTACTTATTTCATCAAAAAGGAAACCTCTATGAAACTTGAGTCTATTGCCTTACATCATGGGTATGAGTCGGAAGCGACCACAAAGGCTGCTGCTGTACCCATATATCAGACCACTTCTTATACTTTTGATAACACCCAACATGGCGCTGATCTCTTTGACTTAAAGGTGCCCGGTAATATTTATACGCGTATTATGAATCCTACAACTGATGTGTTGGAACAACGAGTGGCGGAAATGGAAGGCGGGATTGCTGGTTTGGCTTTATCGTCAGGTATGGCAGCCATTACTTATGCTATTCAGTGCATTTGTAGTGTGGGTTCAAATATTGTAAGTACCAGCCAGCTGTATGGTGGTACTTACAATCTATTTGCTCATACATTCCCGAACCAAGGGATTGAGTCTCGTATGGTATCTGCAGATGATTATGATGGGTTTGAAAAAGCGATTGATGAAAATACTAAGGCGGTATTCTGTGAGTCTATAGGAAACCCTGCTGGCAACATTGTTGATATTAAAAAACTGGCTGACATAGCGCATAAGCACGGTTTGCCTCTAATTGTCGATAATACCGTCGCTACGCCTTATTTATGTCGGCCGATTGAACTCGGTGCTGATATTATTATTCATTCGTTGACTAAATACATCGGAGGGCATGGCACCGCGATTGGTGGCATTATTGTGGATTCAGGAAAGTTTGATTGGTCGGCCAATAAAGAGCGTTTCCCTATGTTGAATGAGCCAGACCCATCTTATCACGGTGTGGTGTATACCGAAGCATTAGGGCCAGCGGCTTATATTGGACGTTGTCGTGTGGTACCGCTAAGAAATACTGGAGCCGCTATCTCTCCTCATAATGCTTTTTTAATTCTGCAAGGGTTAGAAACATTAGGGTTAAGAATGGAAAGACACTGTGAGAATGCTGAAAAGCTTGCGGTATTTTTAAGCGAGCATGAGCAAGTAGAGTGGGTTAACTATGCAGCATTGGGGACTAGTGATTATAATAGCCTATGTCGAAATATTACCAATGGTAAAGCTTCGGGTATTTTGAGTTTTGGTATTAAAGGTGGCGAAGAGGCAGGCGGTCAGTTTATTGATGGATTGAAGATGATTTTACGGTTGGTGAATATTGGTGATGCAAAATCATTAGCTTGTCATCCTGCTTCAACAACGCACAGGCAGTTGAATGAAGATGAGCTGATTGCTGCGGGTGTGAGTAAAGATTTAGTACGAATTTCAGTTGGGATTGAAAACATCGATGATATTATTGCGGATGTCAGTCAAGCATTAGATGGAGTGTTGAGTTAAGTTGCTTCTACTTTTATTGAAGTGCGGATTTGACCTTTAAACTTGAATTTGGACTGCAAGTTTAATGTAAATGTCGATGCCAGTGATCAGTATTTTTTGTCATAACTGTTTGCTGGCCTAATAATTAAAAACTACTTTCAAAGGCTGCTTGCTACTTATAAAAGAGTAATCGATGATTTATTTGTACTCACAAAATTGAAAATTTAATTTTTGGGATGGTCAACATTTTTAACTCGTTTAATCCATATCCATGGCTTTCTCTTGATTGCTATCAATGAGTTTAACATTTACTTGAAATATGAAATTTTTCAGCTTTTCGTAATTATTGGTCAATTTTTCAATGCACCGAGCTATCATACCAACAAGATGTCTATGGTTTTTGCTCAAAATTTAGGATTTTTTGATCTATCTTTATAATAGCAACGTAAAGCTTATTATTATCTCGCAATTCTTATTTACTTCAATTTTAGGATGCACATCATGATTAAGGTTGGTATTAGCCAATGTCTGCTCGGTGTTAACGTTCGCTATGACGGTGGCCATAAAAACAATCGATTTTGTCGGGAAGATTTAGCTAGCGTATTTACTTTTGTTGATTTGTGTCCTGAGGTTGGTATTGGTTTGCCAACACCAAGAAAAACTATCCGTTTGGTGGGAGATCCTGAATCGCCAAGAGCTGTATTGAGTGATGATGATGGGAGTGATTTTACTCAGCAATTGAGTGATTTTGCTGTAAAAAATCAAGAAAAATTAAGCGAAGTGAGTGCTTACGTATTCTGTAAGGCTTCTCCTAGCTGTGGTGTTGAACGGGTGAAAGTTTATCGTTCTGGAAATCAAGCAGAAAAATCTGGTACTGGAATCTTTGCTGCAAAAGTTCAAGCGCTGTTCCCTGATTTACCTGTTGAAGAAGATGGCAGGCTTAATGATCCTTCTTTAAGGGACAGTTTTATCAAGCGGGTTTATATTTATCATGAATGGCAGAAAATTCAATCGGAGGGGTTAACTGCGGATAAACTTTATAAGTTTCATGCGCGTCATAAATTTACTTTGTTAGCGCACTGCCAAAAAACTTATCGATCTTTAGGGCCTCTGGTTGCAACAGCTAGCCACGGTGATGTAGCGGAAATAGGTCGAAACTATTTCTCTCAAATCATGCAAGCGCTTAAAAAAGTAGCAAGTCGGCGTAACAACACAAATGTATTGATGCATTTGCAGGGGTATTTAAAGGAACATCTTAATACCGGTGATCGTACCGAACTGGCGCAATGTATTATGGATTATCATGATGGAATTCAGCCTATTCTTGCTCCATTAACCTTGCTTAATCACCACTTTAAAAATAATCCGAATGAATATATTGCGCAGCAATCTTTTCTGGCGCCTTATCCAAAAGAGTTAGCTATTCGGGTAAATACTTTGTAGTAAGATAAATATCTGAAGTTTGTAAGTGATCACTTTTCTTCTTTTAAAGACTAAGGCTTTATTCTGTTATGAATTTAATGTGGTTTCGCAATGATTTGCGAGTAGATGATAATCCTGCGCTTTTTCAGGCAACGGCTGATCCAGAAACACCAACAATTGCTGTTTATTTATATTGTAACGAGCAGTGGGAGATGCATGGGGTTGGAAAAAACCAACAAGCACTAATTAACCAAGCAATCAAAAATTTACGTTATTCATTAAATCAATTGAATATCTCTCTATTAATATTGGATAGTCAGTGTTTTAAAAGTGTCCCTGCGACGTTAAAAAAACTGACTCGATTACTGGGTATTGAAAAAGTCTTTTTTAATATGCAATATCCGGTAAACGAACGTGCTCGTGATAAAGCGGTTGTTGAGCTACTACAGCCAGATGTTGAATGCTTACGTTTTGCAGGTGATTCTTTACTAGAGCCATGGAAAGTCGTGAACGGTCAGGGAGAAGGGTATAAAGTTTTTTCAGCCTTTGCGCGTAATTTATACCAGCAACTTGAACAAAGTCCTTTGTTGGTTTGTGATACGCCCAAAGTGCAGTCTGAGGGTTATTCAATAAACAATATACTTGAGCGTATACAATCATTATCGGTAATGTCCGACTTGCCTGAAATTAGCATCACCGCGGATAAGCTTCCTGAAATTAGTGAAAAAGCAGCCCAAAAACAGTTACAGCAATTTTGCCATGAAAGAATTCAAGACTATGATAAGCAGCGTGATTTTCCTGAAATTTCAGGAACTTCTGGATTATCTTCGGCATTAGCCGTTGGTAGTATTTCGGCTAAGTACTGTTTTGTCCATGCCAAAAACAGTACAGATTTTGTGTCGCCAGATGCTGTTAAGAAATGGCTTAATGAGCTGGTTTGGCGAGACTTTTATCGTGCAGTGATGTGGCACTTCCCTCATGTATGTAAAAACCAAGCATTTTTAGCTGTTGATAATCAAATTCAATGGTCACAAAACCAATTGTTGCTTAAGCAATGGGAATCAGGTGAGACTGGAATACCAATAGTTGATGCTGCAATGAAACAGCTTGTGACTACCGGATGGATGCATAATCGGTTGCGTATGGTTGTTGCCAGTTATTTAAGCAAAAACCTATGGTTGGATTGGCGTTTAGGTGAAAGTTTTTTTGCACAGCATTTATTTGATTATGATTTTGCGAGTAATAACGGCGGATGGCAATGGAGTGCTTCTGTTGGAACTGATGCAGTGCCCTATTTTCGAGTGTTTAATCCACAGTCGCAGCAAAAACGTTTTGATCCTGAGGCTCGCTTTATCAAAAAGTGGATACCTCAATTGTCCCGTAAAGAGGGTAAGCTGATTCATCAATTTGAAACCAAACCACTTGATGGGTACCCGCAACCACAAGTTGATCTCAAAGCTTCCCGGCAACTTGCCATAGAAGCTTTTAAGCAGGCTAAAGCTATCGATTCAGCCAGTTAAGTAGAGAGCTAAATCGACCCGTAAACTTGATTGGTGAGTCGGTAATCGCTAGGCAGATACAGCCATCTTTCCCGGCTTTAGGTTGGTGGTTGTTGTGCTTATCTTGAGTTACAAAGTCTCCCTGACGATATTCAGCCACATGATCACTAAAGGTGCCTTGAAGAACATAAGTAAATTCTTTGCCGATATGAGTATGCTGTGGAATTTTGGCTTTAGGCGAAAACTTTAAAAGCTCAACGCTATACACCGGATCCTGCATCTGAACGTTAGCCCGCCAGATATTATAAGAAAGTCGTTGCCACTTAAAGCCGCTAAACTGTTGCTCGCTTAACTGCTTAATTAATGGTTTATCAATGTTTGCCACTGGTAAATCGGTAAATTCACTATCATTGGGTTCTTCTGGTAAACCATCTAAGTCAACAAGAAGACGATCGAAATCACTCAGATCAACAGATATATTCGGTAATGTTTCAAGCGCTGAACCACCAAAGGTTTCAAGGTCGGCGACTCTTTGCTGACATTGCTTGCAAGTTTGATGATGTAAACTTATAGCAACTGAGAGTGCAGGAGCCAGCTGACCACTGGAGTATTTTAAAAGTAATTCGATATCTGGATGAAAATTCATAATTGACTACCTCCCATATGGGAGCGGAGAATTTTTAGGGCACTACGAATTCGTGACTTAACAACCCCTGGGGTCATTTCAAGTTCACGAGCTGCAATCTGGTGGCTTTTGTCTTCAAAGTACACTTTTTGAAGAACATTTTTTTGTTCATCATCTAAAGTTGAAAATGCTTCAAGTAGACGGGCTTCATTTCTTTGGGTATGTAATTCATCTGAATAGTTAGTCTCGTCTTGTGCTTCTGGCGCTGACTCATCACTTAGCTCGGTAATTTGTTTTTTTCTTAGATAGTCGATACGCAAATTTCTCACAATAGTAAAAATCCAAGTGGACACTTTTGCTTTGCTTGGTTGGTAACTATGTGCTTTTTGCCAAATTTTTAAGAAAACTTCGTGGGTTAGTTCTTCCGCGTTGGTTCGCATACCTTGTTGTAAATAAAAAGACTTTATTTTAGGCGCAAAATGCAAATAGAGCGCTTTATAGGCGTGCTTGCTCCGCTCTACAGCAATAGCCTGAAGGTGTGTTTCCCAGGCGTTTTCTTGATGTTCACTGTGCGGTGAATGGTTAGGCATGCGTACCAATATTTTATTGTTACCAGATACAGGCCAATATACTAAATTATCAGGTACTTGTCTTTGTACTTGCATGTTTTGCGAGTCTCATTGCAGATTAAACACCTTGAATTGGTGGTTGCCAAAGCTATTTGAGCTTTAAAAAGGTCAATTCACCGTTTGTTTTGATCTGTTATACGAGAGTGAGATTCAATTGGATCGTTTTAATTTAAATAAAATAGATGATCCGAAGAGGCAATCTGTGCGTATTGATAATCATTAGAATAGTGAATTTTGGAAATATGATGAAGAGACCGTTATTTATTGGTGCGTTAATTGGATTGTTCAGCGGTTGTTCGATTAATAGTGATAAATACTCACAAAATAGTCCTGAGTTTGATTTTAAAGCGTATTTTTCCGGACATCTTTGCGCTTGGGGTGTTGTCAGGGAGAGAGATGGTTCAATGAAGCGTAAGTTTGTGGCTGATATTGAGGCGTATACTCAAAAAGATAAGGTTATTTTAGATGAACGTTTCTTATTTAACGACGGCGAAAGACAAACCCGCGAATGGTCGTTTGAGTTAAAAAACAAACAGTGGATTGGAACTGCTCATGATGTTGTCGGGCAAGCTTCTGGTGAAGTTATTGGAGATAGTTTGCATTTAACTTACGAATTATTGGTTAAAGTTGATGACAATGAATACCAAATTGCTATGAACGATTGGTTACACTTGATTGATCAGCAAACCCTCATGGGAAGCACTAAAATGAGTAAATGGGGATTTGAAGTAGGCAGCATCGATATTGTGATGCAACGCCAACAAAATAACAATATTACTTGTACTTCATTAGAGCAGGATTGGAATATCCATAAATGAAAATAACAAATTCTGAAATTAAAAAAAGCTCTTGGCTAGATTCCATCAAAGGATGGTTTGATAGTAGTAACTATTATTCTCAATCAAATCACAGTGATAAAATTAATTGGACAAGAGTGGTTCCTTTTATATTACTTCATTTAGCTGTTGCAGGTGTTTTCTGGGTTGGATTTAGCTGGGTTGCTTTTTGGGTATGTGTTGCACTTTACCTGATCCGAATGTTTGCTATCACTGGATTTTATCATCGATATTTCTCCCATAAAAATTTTAAAACAAGTCGGGTACTGCAATTTGTTTTTGCTTTTATAGCGGCAAGTTCTGCACAGCGAGGACCGCTTTGGTGGGCTTCACATCATCGCGAGCATCATATCCATGCTGATGAGATAAATGATCCACACTCCCCTCGTCATAAAGGATTTTTGTGGAGTCATACTTTATGGTTTTTATCCGACAAAAATTTTGCTACTCAATCGTCACGTATAAAAGATTTTATGAAGTACCGAGAACTTCGTTGGTTAGATCGTTTTGATGTTGTCGCACCTGTCGTTTTGGTTTTTATATTGTATATGCTAGGCGTATTTCTAGAAAACAACTATCCGGCCTTGAATACCTCTGGTATGCAATTAGTGATTTGGGGATTTTTTATCTCAACTGTTTTGTTATATCACGCTACTTATACCATCAACTCACTTGCACACCGCTTTGGGAGTCGCCGCTTTGAGACAAAAGACGATAGCCGTAATAACTTTTGGCTTGCTATTATTACGTTAGGCGAAGGTTGGCATAATAATCATCATTATTTTTCTGGTACGGTGAGACAAGGTTTTCGCTGGTGGGAAATTGATATGACTTTTTACACTTTAAAAGCTATGAGCTGGTTAGGACTCGTGTGGGATTTAAAGCCAATACCTGAAAAAATAAAGCAACAAATTGTTGAGAGATAAATATGATTTTTGAAAGCTTTGTCAAACTGTATGAACAACTCAATAGTAATAATATTGAGTTGCTTGATGATGTTTACGCAGAAAATATTCTATTCAAAGATCCCTTCCATCAAATTGAGGGATTGCAAGCACTAAAAGAGTACTTTAATGATCTCTATCAAAATGTGATTTCAGTCAGTTTTGACTTTTCCGCTCCAACTCAGCAGAAAGATGTGATTTGGGTGCAGTGGATAATGTGTTTACAACATCCAAAACTCAACTCAGGAAACCGTGTAACTGTAAATGGTGCAACTATGCTTAAAGTTGGTGAAACAGGAAAAATTGTTTATCACCATGATTATTTTGATGCAGGCGAAATGTTTTACGAGCAACTACCCTTACTCGGGTTTTTTATTAAACGAATAAAGAGAAATATTTAATGCGTTATGATTTTTCAAATAAGGTTGTTTGGATAACCGGAGCCTCAAGTGGTATAGGAAAAAAAGTGGCACTTGAGTTATTAAAGTTAAATGCTATTGTTGTGGTAACGGCGAGAAATAAATCTGTTTTATCTGAAGTGTTCGAAAAATATAATAATGCAGTTATAGCCGAAGGAGATGTTACTCATTTAGAAACCTCTCTGGATATTGTACAAAAAATTCAAGCTCAATTCTCTCGTTTGGATTGTGTTATTTTAAATGCTGGAACTGCTGAATATATTGATATCAAGCAATTCGACCATGGCGTATTTGAACATATGATAAATGTTAACTTTTTGTCCATGACAAAATGTATTCAAGCTGCGCTACCTGCATTAAGAAATTCAGAAAATCCTTATCTTGTTGGAATGAGTAGTAGTGTTGCTTGGCAAGGATTACCTCAAGGGCAAGCTTACTCTGCAAGCAAAGCTGCGATTAGAAATTTATTTCAGGGGCTGAAAATTGAGTTGTCGGTTGAGTATATTCAAGTCAGTTGGATTTGTCCTGGTTTTGTTAAAACCCCTTTAACGAATAAAAATGACTTTGATATGCCATTTCAAATTACGAGTGATAAAGCTGCCAGTATTATTGTAAAACAATTGATAAAGCAGGTTACTGAAATTCATTTTCCAAAGCGTTTTACATACTTATTGAAAATGATTTCAATGTTGCCAGCTAACTGGGCAGCAAAACTATTAAAAAGAACGGTGCCATCAAGATGAAAATTGCCATAATTGGAACGGGCATTGCTGGGAATTTAGTTGCCTACCACTTAAATAAACAACATGACATCAGTGTTTTTGAGGCTAATAACTATGCTGGCGGACATACCCACACGCATAATATTTCTATCGATGATGAAACACATCAGATCGATACAGGGTTTATTGTATTTAATCAGAAAACCTATCCCAATTTTATAAAATTACTCGAAGAGTTAAATGTCGAATATCAAGAAAGTTATATGAGCTTTAGCGTGCAAAATAGACAAAGTGGCTTGGAGTATAATGGTACTTCATTGAATAGTCTGTTTGCTCAGCGACGTAATTTTTTACGGCCCAGTTTTTATCGAATGATTAAAGATATATTACGCTTTAATCGTGAGTGTGTGACACTATTCGAAACTCAGAATAATCAGATTGGTCTGGGTGAATATTTATTAAAAAATAAATACTCTACACAGTTTGTTAATGATTATATTGTGCCAATGGGAGCCGCTGTTTGGTCAACTGATCCGAAAAGTATGTTTCAGTTTCCTGCCAGATTTTTTGTTCAATTTTTTAGCAATCATGGTTTTTTGAATGTTAATGAGCGTCCTCAATGGTATGTTATTAAAGGAGGATCTTCGCAATATGTTACGCCTTTAATTAAGAGCCATCGTGATAAAATTCGTTTGTCCAGTCCCGTTGAAAATATTCGTCGTGCAAATAATAAAGTTTATATCCGCAGTAACGGACAAGAAGAAATGTTTGATTATGTTTTTATTGCTTCTCATAGTGATCAAGCGATAAACATGTTGCAGCAGCCAACGCAGCTTGAACGAGAGGTTTTAGGAGCGATACCTTACTCTAAAAATGAAGCTGTTTTACATACGGATGACAGTGTACTACCCAAACGCAAACTAGCATGGGCAGCATGGAATTATCATCTGGAGTCGGAGCAACAAGAGCAGGTAGCCTTAACGTATAATATGAATATTCTACAGTCATTGCAAAGCAAACATACATTTTGTGTTTCATTAAATCACCATGATGCTATTGATGAAAAGAAAATTATTAAGCGGATAAATTATACGCATCCTTTTTTTACTAGAGAAGGCGTTGCTGCCCAAAATCGCCACTCTGAAATTAATGGAACTCAAGGAGTATTCTACTGTGGTGCCTATTGGCGATATGGGTTTCACGAAGATGGTGTCGTTAGTGCTTTGCAAGCACTTTCAGATTTTCAACAGGAGGTAGGTCATGAAAAGCAAAATATACTTTGGCCGAATATTGCATAGGCGATTTTCACCAAAATTACATGTTTTTGATTATCGTTTATTTATGTTATATATCGATCTTGATGAGCTCCCCTGTTTGTTTAATAAGTTCTGGTTTTGGTCGAAAGATAAAAAAAACATTGCCAGTTTTCAGTCAAAAAATTATTTAAATGGCAATGATGGTAATATAAAAGATGCAGTTAAAGATAAAGTTGAATCAGAATTTGGCGTAAGACCTGAAGGGGCTGTTCGTATGTTGACCCATTTAAGTTATTTTGGCTACTGTTTTAATCCCGTTACCTTTTACTATTGTTTTGATGAAAAAAATGAAACGGTTGACTATGTTGTTGCAGAAATAAATAACACACCATGGAATGAACGATTTTGTTATGTGCTAAAAAATGAGAGTGTTGAGAGTCGTAAGCTGTGTATTGATAATCATTTTAGCAAAGCATTTCATGTTTCGCCATTCATGTCTATGGATATGCAATATCACTGGCGCTTTACAAAACCAGAAGAAAAACTATCTGTTGTTATGAAAAATAAGATTGGAAATAAAAAAATATTTGATGCGGTTTTAACCTTGGAAGCGAAAAATATCAGCTCAAAAAATTTAGCTTTCGCACTTATAACCTATCCTGTTATGACTCTCGTTGTGACTTGGGGGATCTATTGGCAAGCATTAAAACTTTGGTTAAAAAAGGTTCCTTTTTACGGTAAAGGTAGTGAGAAAAAAATCACATCCTGAATCTAGTTTAAATATTAACATAGTTTAAGTATTTATATTTCAATGTGGTAAAAGTATTAAACATAAGGCGAAAAATATGAGTGGCGATTTGTCGGTAAGAAATTTAGCTAATGATATATCAAGTAAAAAAATAACTAATAAAAGTGGTAAATTAACAGAGTGGTTAAGAAATGCTGTGTTTGCCAAGTTGAATAAACTTGAGTTTGGTAGTTTGGTTTTAAGTGAAAATAACGAAAACTTATTGTTCAGCAGTGCTAATGCTGAGCGTATCCAAGCAGAAATTAATGTCTTAGATCCGCAGTTTTATTGGTTTATCGCTTTTGGTGGTAGTATTGGTGCGGGAGAGGCATATATTAATCACTACTGGGAAAGTCCAGACTTAACTAAAGTTATCCAGTTATTTGCAGTTAACCAGTCAATTATGGACTCTATGGAAGGAGGGCTGACCCATATTACTTCACCATTAAAAAAATCTTTTCATTGGTTAAATAAAAATACATTTAATGGGAGTAAAAAAAATATTGTAGCGCACTATGATTTAGGTAATGAATTTTTTAAACAGTTTTTAGACCCTAGTATGATGTATTCATCAGGCATATTTAAAGAGTCATCTGATGATATGACGCAAGCATCAATTAATAAGCTGGAACGTATTTGTCAAAAATTGCGTTTAACAGAAAATGATCATGTGATAGAAATAGGGTCAGGTTGGGGAGGCTTTGCTATTTATGCTGCTAAAAATTACCATTGCCAAGTGACCACTACAACTATCTCTGATGAGCAATATGAATATGCGAAACAAAAAATTCAACAAGAAAAACTGGATCATAAAATCACATTGTTAAAAAAGGATTATAGACACTTAACGGGAAGCTTTGATAAGTTGGTGTCGGTAGAAATGATTGAGGCAGTGGGGCATCAATATTATGATACGTTTTTTAAGCAATGCAGTCATTTGCTAAAGCCTAACGGAGAAATGCTACTTCAAGCAATAACGATTGCCGATCAAAGATTTGATGCTGCAAAAAATGATGTTGATTTTATCAAACGTTATATTTTCCCGGGAAGCTGTATTCCCTCTACGACTGTAATCAATCAGAGTTTAGTTAGTGTAACCGACATGAAAATATTGGAGCTTTTTGATATGGGAGTGGATTATGCTCTTACCCTACGTCATTGGCGAGAACGGTTTTTACAAAATATCGATGCAATTAAACAGCAAGGATTTGATGAAGCATTCATTCGAATGTGGGAGTTTTATTTGTGTTATTGCGAAGGTGGATTTTGGGAACGCGTGATTAGTGATGTGCAAATACACTGTGTTAAGCCCTTAGCTCGCGTACCTGCGCGTATGACTTAACTGAGGAGCGATACTTATTCCTTTTTTGTTAAGTTGGTTAATATTTCAATTGGGTTGGTTCCTAGTTGTATTAGGAAGCCAGTCTTTGGTTTTTTTGGTAATTATACCCGTTATAATTGCGTATCTAATTTTTGAGAAACGATATTTTCTTTCTCCACCTTCTTATTATGGGTTGCTATTGATATTTGTCGTAATTGGTATTGGTTTTGATGCTTTGCTTTATAAGTTCTCTGTTATTCAATTTATTAATACACCACATTCATTAAATCAGCCCTTAGCCTTGTTCGGCTTTCCGCTGTGGCTAGGAGCTTTATGGTTATGGTTTATCGTCATGTTTCGTAGCTGCTATCAGTGGCTACATCGACGTTTTGGATGTGCAGCTATTTTAGGCGGTATTGCAGGGCCTTTGGTTTATTGGAGCGCGACGCATCTGACTTCTCTTAATATTGTTAACCTTGTGATATTCGTCATGGCAAGTACATTTTTTTGGGGTATATTGTTTTTCTCAATGAGTTTTCTATTGCTTCGTTTGAAGTATTTAAAGTGAATATTTCAAAGTGCGTAATAAAATTAATCTTTTTTAATAATAAAAAGTTATCATTATTCTTGTGAATTTTGCTCATTCCATTTTACTTAAACAATGGTAAACTCAAGGAGCATGCTATTTTTGAGTCGATTTGAAGTCAATGAATAAGACTTTAACCAAAAAATTATTAACTGATGTACCTGCCTTAAACTCAAGTACTATCAATTAGAAAAACAACTTTGACGCTTTTATCTTTTTATAAAGGTTAATCTGCTTTATTTAGGTATTACAATGCAACTCCTACAAAAACTGAAAACTATTACGGCTTCCTGTTTACTTATTACCAGTTTATTGTCGGGTCATATTTTGGCCAATGATAAATATACAGACAAAAAGAAAGCACCAGTTGTTAAACCTGCTTCAATCGTTGTTGCAAAACCTAAGCTCAGTCAGCCTTTTCTTAAGTCTGCTAAGCCGCTACCCAAGTTGACTAAGGCACGCAAGGCTAAAATGAAGCGAACTGGAGAGAAAGTACCCGGTGATGATTTGGTCCATGAAGTACCTAACCGTAACCATCCCCATGCTAAAAGGTTGTTACAACAGCAAAAAGCAAATCGACCTGATCCGGTACTACAGAAATCGGTAACCAAACACATAGCAACAAGTGCTGTGCCGCAGGTTTTATCAGGATTTGATGGTATTGGTAATGTACAAGGCGCTGTGCCACCGGATACCAATGCGGATGTGGGACCTAATCATATTGTACAAATGGTTAATACTGCGGTAGCAATTTGGGACAAGCAAGGTGAGCAGCTATTAGAGCCTGTAGCAATTAATACTTTATGGGAAGGTTTTGGCGGTTTATGTGAGTCAACTAATCGAGGAGATCCTATTGTATTATATGATAGTGTGGCCGATCGTTGGTTACTCAGTCAGTTTGCGTTTAACGACAGCTTTACAGATAACCATCAATGCATCGCGATTTCACAAACCGGCGATCCTACTGGCGCTTACTATCTATATGACTTCTTATGGAGCATAACTAAATTTAATGACTATCCTCATTTTGGTGTTTGGCATAACGGTTATTATGCTGGGATCAATCAATTTACTGGTGATAATTATTCCGGTGCGGGGGTTGTCGTTTATGAACGCGACAAAATGTTAACCGGACAAACTGCTCGTCAAATCATTGTTGACTTGGAAGGTATAACTCCGGATGCGTTTACTCCGATGCCTGCGGATATAGATGGTATTTATTTACCACCAAGCGATATGCCTGAATATTTTGTTTCAGCAGGCGGTGCTGCTAATACGATAGATGTCTGGAACTTTAATCTGGACTGGAGTGAGCCAGATAATGCCTCTTTTACTTTAAAGGAAACCTTGGCCGTAGCTGCTTATAACGGTGGCGTTTGTGGGTTTTCGCGAGACTGTGTTGTACAACCAAATAGTCAAAAACTTGATGCTATCGGCCAACGAATGATGTTTCGTCTGGCATATCGTAACTTAAATGGAAATCAGCATAAATTAGTCGCTAACCATACCGTTGTCGGTTCGGAAACGGATGATAATATTGCTGGGGTTCGTTGGTATGAGATTGATATTGACAACGCAACAGGGGATCCCAGTATTGCAAACCAAGGAACTTTCAACCCAGATGATGGAAACTCTCGCTGGATGGGAAGTGCTGCAATGGATGCTAGCGGAAATATTGGAGTCGCTTATAGTGTTTCTGGTCCAACAGTAGCACCGTCAATTCGTTTTTCTGGTCGCTCACAAGCGGATCCTGCGGATCAACTGACAGTTGCAGAAACCGTTTTAAAAGTTGGTGAAGGTTCTCAAAATGGTGCAAATCGCTGGGGAGATTACTCCAGTTTAAGTGTTGATCCGGTTGATGATTGTACGATGTGGTTTACTACTGAGTATTATAAATCTGGAGATGATAATACGACTGCATGGTCTACCGATATCCGTAGTTTTAAATTTGACAACTGTATAACCGGCGCTTCCGGTACTATTTCCGGTACTGTTTTAGATAGCCAAAGTGGCAATGCGATTGCGGGAGCTGAAGTATCAGTTGGTAGCTTCAGAACCGTAACAGGACAAGATGGCGTATATCGGTTAGTTTTGCCGGTCGCACAAGATTACACCGTTGAATTTTTTAAATATGGATGGGAATCTGCTCAAGTGGCTGATATTGATATCGCAGAAGATTCCGATATACAGCAAGATGTATCACTGCAAGCCGCTTCACCAGTTGTTGTTTCAGGAAAAGTGAGCGATGGTTCTGGGTTGGGGATACCTTTGTACTCTAAAATTACCGTTAATGTGCCGGGCGCTACTTTAACCACATTTACCAATCCAACTACAGGTAATTACTCGGTAGAGCTGTTTGGAGGGACTTTGGTTAAGCTGACTACCGATGTCAAAGCGCAAGGATATCTGAATCAATCTGCTGATATTAATCCTTCAAACTCTTCGACTTTGAATTTTGCTCTGTTGGTTGATCAAGCTTGTACCGCCGATGGGTATCTTGTTGATGGCTTTATTGAAAGTTTTGAATCGGCATTTCCGCCCGCAGGCTGGGAAGTCGATGATATTGCTGGCTCTTCTAGCGTGTGGACAAGTACTCGTGAAACACGTGGTAATTTGTTAGCAACAACAGGTGAAGCTGCAATGGTAGATAGTGACGCTGCTGGGCAAAATGTTAACACTGATAGCTCGCTTTATACGCCAATACTTCAAGTAGCAGATTTACCTTCAACAACATTAGAGTTTGACGCTCTTTATCGTGAATTAGGCGATGCTTTTGATTTAGATATTTTGGTTGGTGATGGACGCTGGACAAATATATTAGCGTTTGCAGGAACTAACAAGCCAGAGCACCATACCATTGATTTAAGTAGCTATTTAGATGGTGCACAGAGTTTTCAATTACGCTGGCATTATTATAAAGCTACTTGGACTTGGTATGCTTTGGTTGATAACGTGAAATTCAGCGGCAGTCAATGTCTGCCTGACTCTGGAACATTTGTTCAGGGAATTGTATTGGATGGTAATACACAAACAGGTTTAAATAATGCGAAAGTTGCTTTTGGAGATTTGGTTGTCTTAACCCAAGCAACACCTGACGATGATAACTTGGGGGATGGCTATTTTAGAATGTTTGTCCCTAGTAGTCAGACACAAGAAGCAGAAGTTTCTTCAGCTAATTATCAGTCTCAAACGGTTGCTATTGGTAACATTAATATTGCAACCCCGATTGAACTGCAAGCTGGTAAATTGGAAATTGCTGAAGAGTTACCTGTCTTTGAATTAGCGCAGGGAATTACCCGTACGACAACAGTAACATTAACCAATTCTGGGAATGTTGATGCGAATGTTGATTTGAGTTTATTAGCTGTACCTGTTGATGGAAAAATTAACCTTAAAGCGACAGGACCATTTCATCCATCAACCCGGCACTTTGGCCCAAAAGCATTGCTGGAAGTGGATACTAAAAAAATCCGTTATCGTAGTGACTTTGCAAGTCGAGGGATTTCTCAGAGCACTGCTCCATTGTCTGGACAGTTTCCCATTCCCCTGACATTTGCATTTGGTATGGGAATTAATCAAGACTCTAGTAACTATTGGATTGGTGATGTAAAAGCTGGTGGTGCTGCGCTGGATAGCATACATCAATTTAATTCTGATGGTGTTGCAACGAGAAAGATTATTGATGTGACCGCTATTTCAGGAGATTTTGCTGCGGATATTGCTTATAACAATAGAACGGGCATGTTGTGGCAAGCTGAAGTGGGTAATCAAAATTGCATACATGAGATTGATCCCGTTAATTTAGAACTCACAGGTAATAGCATTTGTCCTGAGTTTGGTACTTCTCAACGAGGTTTAGCTTACGATCCATTAACGGATACTTTTTATTCCGGTTCATGGAATGACAGCATTATTCATCAGTTTAAAACGGATGGCACAATTATTCGTTCTGTGAATGTTGATTTATTAGTTTCTGGGTTGGCAATTAATCCTGTCTCCGGTAGTTTATTTGTACTTGCTAATGATTCTGAGCCAGCAGCTGATATTGTTGTCTTGGATACTAAAACAAGTACTTTAGAGCCTTTGACGAGCATGAATTTCCCTAAAGACACAGATCTTGACGATGATGGTAAAGCGGATGATTCTTTAGCTGATTTGACTCAGGCTGGTCTGGCGATTGATTGTGCTGGAAAATTGTGGACCCCTAGTCGTGACTATAGCAAAGCGATTTCAATTGCTTCTGGGGAAATTGATATCTGTGAGTGGGAAAATTTATCTTGGGTAGAACTAAGCTCGGATGCAAGTTTGGTAGTAGCAGCCGATAGCTCTGTTGATGTTGAAATCACTTATCGTGGCCAAGATCTGGAATTAGGTTTATATCAAGCACAATTAGTCATCGAGTCTGATACACCATACGGCGATAAAAATACTAAGATTAGCGTACAAGTGGTTGAGCCTAACCTCGGTAAAATTCAATTTACCGCAAGCAACGTTAATATAAATGAAGAAAATGATTTAGTGCTTACAGTTGAGCGTGTTGAAGGAAGTGATTTAACCGCAAGTGTTGATTTTACCACTCAGGATGGGACAGCGGTTGCTGGTGAAAACTATGAGTTAACTGAAGGGACGCTAACTTGGGAAGATCTTGATATTGAAAGTAAAACAATTACTATCCCAGTAAAAACCGTTCATCAGAATAAATCATTTAGTGTTGTTTTGACGGCCAATGGTAACGACAATGTACTTGGAACTCAGACTACTGTAACCGTTAATGTTACCGATAAAGCGAAAGGTAGTGGTTCATCAGGATGGAGCTTTTTGTTGATGCTAGTGGCTTTAAGTTTCATGGTAAGCACTAAAAAGTTTCAAGCTAGATTAACGCAGTAAAAGTAAGTTAATCGACTACGAGTATAAGAATAATAGGAATATAAAAAATATGAAAATATTGAAGTATAGCTTAATTGCTCTGATGTGTTCATCAATGCCATTGATGGCCGCTTCTCCGAATTTCAGCTACCTCAAAGCAGGTAAAACGGAATTAGAACATGATGTTATTGCTGGCGTACCGGCTTCGCGCCTTTATCCGGATAATGATGAATTAAAAAATGATCTAATCATCGCCGTCACTGAAACCACTTCGGAAGAAGATATGGAAGTCTTAGTGGCTGAACTACAGGAGGTTCTCAATGCTTAATAATCAAGGACGCCCAACAGGTATTGAAGATGTAAATGCATCCACGAGCGGATATCAAAGTTACACAGGTAGTCGGGGTCTATCACAAGTTGAAGGTTTGATTTATGAAATTGGTGATAAAAACAGAACCGGTGTAGACCTTCCAGAAGTAGATGATTTTGAAAGCTGTCTTGGTGGCATAGAAAGAACGGAAGAAATTGGCTTAGCGGGTCTAACTGAGCCTGAAGCTATGCGTCACTATACAAGACTTAGCCGTAAAAATTACGCCATCGATCTTGGTTTTTATCCGCTTGGCTCATGTACAATGAAACATAATCCACGGCTCAATGAAAAAATGGCTAGATTACCGGGACTTTCCGACATTCATCCACTGCAACCGATTAGTACAGTGCAAGGAGCACTTGACCTTATTGATACTTTAGCTCACTGGCTAAAAACATTAACGGGAATGCCTGCGGTCGCCATGTCACCAAAAGCAGGGGCGCACGGTGAATTATGTGGTCTTATGTCAATTCGTGCAGCGCTTGAGGCAAAAGGCGATGCGAGATCAATCGTATTAGCACCGGAAAGTGCGCACGGTACTAATCCAGCGACAGCCGCACTTTGTGGATATAAAGTAAAGCCAATTCCGGCCACTAAAGATGGTCGCGTTGATCTTGAAGCCATGAAAGAAGCACTTGGACCGGATGTTGCTGCGATTATGGTGACCAATCCAAATACATGTGGACTGTTTGAACGTGAAATTATCGAAATTGCCGATGCCGTTCATGCGATTGGCGGCTATTTTTATTGTGATGGTGCGAACTTTAACGCGATCGTTGGTAAAGTTCGTCCGGGCGACCTCGGTGTGGATGCTATGCATATTAATTTGCATAAAACATTTTCAACGCCACATGGTGGTGGTGGTCCGGGCGCAGGACCAGTTGTTTTATCTGAAGCACTAGCACCGTATGCACCTATCCCATATGTTGTGGCAGGTGACGAATCTTTTGATATCGTTGAACATGATACTACTGGCAAAAGCTATGGCCGTATGACAGCCTATCACGGGCAAATGGGTATGTTTACACGCGCGTTATCATATATGATGTCTCATGGTTCTGACGGTCTTGCGAAAGTCGCTGAAGATAGCGTTCTTAATGCTAACTATGTGCTCGCATCGCTTAAAGACATTATGTCCGCAAGCTTCGAAGGGCCATGTATGCATGAA
>JAUIHB010000309.1 GCA_030432465.1 Gammaproteobacteria bacterium | reverse complement strand
TCGCATTTTTGCTTGAAAGTTGAGTGCTGGTGCATTGATTGCTGATTCATATAAGTCAAATATAACACCACCAAAATAATGCGCATCATTAATAACAGAATATGAGCCATTACTGGGGGTACCAGGGTTGTCGGGACAGGTAAAAGAATAAGCTTCGTTCCCTGATGTACCATTTTGCAAATCAATAGTTCGAATATTATTATTAACCATTAAACAATCAGTACCCTGTTGTGTCACTTCCAAGTAATCATAATCAGTCCCATAATAGTATTTGCCTATTTTTTCATTCCCTCCTGGACCTGTTGCTTGTGTCGTTTGTAAGTTGTCAAAGTAATGCAACACTTTGCCCGTTTTGGCATCAATAATCAGGTAAGGACGAGAGGGATGTTCTGCATGTTGAATAAAAGTTACTTCATAAACTAAATGAGCTTTGCCTGATTTATCTTGCCATATTACGAGTTGATTCTTTTCATTATCATAGATAATGTTATTCTGTTTGCTGCTCGTTAATTGTTTTTGATTAACGTATAACTTAGCGATATCTAAAGATTTTTGTAAGCTTATTTTAGGCGTGATGTCACCAATATCAGCTGCAATGCCATTTAAAATCGCACCATGGGCGAGTTTAAATTCTCCATTTGAATAGCGCGAAATGATTAAGTCGTCGCCTATGATAGGAATGCCTTTATAGAGCTGCTGATAGCGAATAGTTTTTGTACCATCACTATCAGTATAAAGTCTTTTAATGGCAAAAGAGTTATTTTCTGATAAACCAAAAAGTGAACTCACTTTATATTGGTTAATTGAGCGCGCACTATTTTTTAACGCAGGATAATCTTGTAGTTTATCTTGTAAAAAAAAACGTTCTGCAGCAGTAGTATTCAATGGAATCAGTAGCGCTAAACTTAAGCTGCTAAATAATTGAGATTTATTCATTGTTGTTTGCCTTTCGAAAATTATATTAGAAAATAGACTGCGATATTATTTTCTATAGATTTGTTATTATTTGAACTTCGATGAGAAAATTGACTGCATTCCTGAAACTGGAATCATGTTTAATGTATGTATTTGTCATTCATTGTTCAAGAAAATAAATTGTGAGCGAGTTCTCACTCTTTGAACTAAAGAAAAGATAATTGGATTAAAGCTATTGAATTTTAAAGATAATTGAAATTAGAGCTTTTTTAATAAGGATAAAAATAATTTTATTATTATCGCAAAAATATAATATGCTGATGTAGATTTTATTTTTTAATTAATTGAAATTGCTCAACAAAGTATATTTTTTATTTAGATTCAACAAAGAAAATAAATAGATGAAATGAAAAAAAATCATAATAAATATCAGTTTAACAGCGAAGTAAAAAAAGTGTTTGATAAATATCCATCTCACATTTGGTTGCCAATGAGTAACCTTCGTCAGTTAATTTTTGAAGTCGCCGAACAGATAAATCAATTAAATGATCTGCAAGAAACACTAAAGTGGGGAGAGCCTAGTTATATTTGCTCTACGGGCAGTACAATACGTATTGATTGGAAAGAAAAAACACCTCAGTCTTACTATATGTTTTTCCACTGCAAAACAAAATTAGTGGATACATTTAAAGAAATTTATGGTTCTCTACTTGAGTTTCAAAGCAATCGCGCAATTATTTTTGATATTAACAAACCGCCTGATAAATATGTTTTAAGGCACTGTGTTGAGTTAGCACTAACTTATCATCAAAGAAAACATTTGCCTTTGTTGGGAGAATGAAGTAAAAATATCTAGTAAACTAGATAAGTAAAATGAATAAGCCGTAGCGTCAAACCATCATAATCTATTATAAATAACCAAACAGCGCATGGTCTTAAGTTGAGTTTCATTTTATGTTTAAATAATCGATGCTAAAATTTAATATTTCTGCGTTATTATGGATTTCCATCATTGGGAATCGGATAACCACAGATAAAAAAAATTATATGCTGTTATTCGTTAATTTTTAATTAATCCTTAAAAGGGAAAAACATGGCCACAACTTCGGATAGAAGAATCCAGGAGATACAGAAAATTGTAAGCCCGCAAGAGGTCATTGATGAATTTCCTTCTTCGCGTGCTATAGATAGGCTTGTTACAAAAACTCGCGATAATGTCAGTCAAATCTTGCATGGTGATGACTCTCGATTATTGGTTGTTGTTGGTCCTTGTTCTATTCATGATGTTGATGCTGCTTTAGAATACGGTCAAAAATTGTCTCGGGTGCGAGAAGCTCTGAATGACAAACTAGAAATAGTGATGCGAGTCTATTTCGAAAAACCAAGAACAACTGTCGGCTGGAAAGGGCTTATTAATGATCCTGATCTAGATGGCAGTTTTCATGTTAGTAAAGGCCTTAAGCTCGCGCGCCAGCTCTTGTTGGATCTTAACCTGATGGGAATACCGGCAGGAACTGAGTTTTTGGATATCGTTACTGGTCAGTATTATGCCGATTTAATTAGCTGGGGCGCTATTGGTGCTAGAACAACAGAGAGCCAGGTTCATCGAGAAATGGCATCAGGACTTTCTTGTCCTGTAGGCTTCAAAAATGGAACTGATGGGAATATTAAAATAGCTATCGATGCGATTAAGTCAGCAAGTAATCCACACATTTTTTTATCACCCACCCAAGATGGAACAACGGGGCTATATAAAACACAGGGTAATGATGATGCACATTTAATCCTACGAGGTGGGAAAACACCCAATTATGATGCTAAAAGTGTTGCAATATGCGCCCAAAAGCTGGCAGATAACAATATCAGGAATGGATTGATGATAGATTTTAGTCATGCTAATAGCCTTAAGCAGTTTGCTAAGCAAATTGAAGTCGGGGAGGATGTTGCCAGGCAGATTAAAGAAGGTCAGGATATTATTTCCGGCGTGATGATTGAAAGTCACTTAACGGAAGGACGACAAGATGTGGTTCAGGGTAAAAAACTAACCTATGGGCAAAGTATCACCGATGCTTGCCTTGGGTGGGCTTCGACAGAAAAATTACTGCATCATTTAGCTGATGTTGTTGACCATAAGGATTAGATGTTTTTTACAAACTAATATTATTTAAATGATGAAAGACTAACTCGACAACATTTTTCGTAGGTTTTCCAGACTGGATTTTCCTTTTTCGCGTTTTTCATCATCTGATATGTGGAGCCGATCTTCTTCCCAGTCTAAATCATCTTGTGGCATTTCTTCCAAAAAACGACTGGGAACGGAGTTAATCATTTCGCCGTAGCGTTGGCGCTGTTTGGCGACCAAAATGGATAAAGTTTCTTTAGCACGAGTGACGCCAACATAAGCTAGACGCCTTTCTTCCTCTACATTATCTTCTTCAATACTGGATTTGTGTGGAAGCAACTCTTCTTCCATACCAAGTAAGTAAACATGAGGAAACTCTAAACCTTTTGAGGCATGTAAAGTCATAAGCTGAACTTCGTTATGCTCTTCATCTTCTTCATTATTACGATCAAGCATTTCACGTAGACAAATTTTGGTGATGGTTGTGGCAAACGGATCGTCTGAAGTTGCATTATCTTCAATCCCTTTTTCAATCCAGCTGAGTAGTTCTGTTACATTACTCCAGCGGAATTCAGCTGCTTTTGGGGAACTGGAAGTTTCAAATAAATAACCGTGGTAGCCAATATAGGCCATCAATTCGTTGAGTACCGTCATGGTATCTCCGCGCTTTAAATTATCACTAGCGCGCACAATAATTTCGCCAAATTTTTTAACTGCACGCAATCCTTTTCCGGACAAGTGTTCCTCTAAACCCAATTCAAAAATAGCTTCAAACATGCCGATATGCCGTTCATTAGCATAGTTTCCAAGTTTTTCCAAAGTGGTTGCACCAATTTCACGTCGAGGCACATTCGCTATTCGAATAAAAGCATTATCGTCATCGGGATTAATCAGTAATTTTAAATAAGCCAGTACGTCCTTAATTTCTGCTCGAGCAAAAAATGAGGTGTTGCCACTGACTTTATAAGGAACTTGTTTATTAACAAGTGCTCGTTCAACCAGCCGTGACTGGTGATTACCTCGATATAAAATGGCAAAATCACGAAACATGAGTCCTTGTTTTATTTTGCGTGCAAGAATTTCACTCACCACTCTTTCTGCTTCGTGGTTATCTTCTTTTACTGACAGCACACGAATAGGTTCGCCATAATGTTTATCGGACCATAAACTTTTGTCAAATATATGGGGATTATTAGCAATTAAGACATTGGCCGCTTTTAATATTCTTCCGCAAGAACGATAGTTTTGTTCGAGTTTGACTACCTGTAAATTTGGAAAATCGGTTTGCAATAGTTCTAAATTTTTAGGCTGTGCGCCGCGCCAGGAGTAGATAGATTGGTCATCATCACCAACCACTGTAAATCTACCATGTACTCCTGTAAGTAATTTGACGAGTTCGTATTGACTAGTGTTGGTGTCTTGATATTCATCAACCAGTAAATAACGAATTTTATTTTGCCAACGAATTCTGACATCTTCATTATTTCTAAGCAACAACGTAGGAACTAAAATGAGATCATCAAAATCAACTGCATTATAGGCTTTTAAGCTGCGTGCGTAGGATTCGTATAGCTTGGCGGCTAATAAGGTATCTTGATCTTTGGCTGTAGCAATTGCCTGCTGTGGCAACATGAGATCATTTTTCCATGCTGAAATTTGTGTGAGAATGGCAATTAGTTCGCTTTTATCTGCATCTATGTCTTTTTTGCAAAGTTCCCGCATCAGAGAAAGAGAATCTTGATCGTCAAAAATAGTAAAATTTTTCCGAATGCCCAAAATTTTATATTCTTGTCGAATA
>JAUIHB010000308.1 GCA_030432465.1 Gammaproteobacteria bacterium | reverse complement strand
ATGTTGAAGAAGTTGAAGAAGACTTAATGGCAGAAGCCCTTGCAGGTATGGATATTGACGATGATGAAGCGGAACAAGTCGGTATTCCAGACTGGTTGAGCGATGCGGCAGGTAATTCTGGTGATGAGACATACTCTTATCCTGCATCTTACGATGCGGTTGTATCGGTTGGCGCTGTGGATGAAGCCCAACAATACGCAAAGTTTTCCCAATATAATGATCAAGTTGAAATTGCTGCACCTGGTGTTGCGATACTTTCTACAGTTGCGCGCGGCGAAGGCTTTCAAGGTTATATTTCAACCGATAGTGATACTTTTGGTGATGATCGAGTTGTACCTCACCGGTTGTATGTGATGGATAGTGAGACAAAAGAATTTAAATATCAACGCATTGCCGGCAAGGTGACGGGAGAACTTGCTAGCTGCTCTGTAGACGATGCAGGTAATTATACTTGTGGTGATATGACAGGAAAAATTTGTATTGTGCGTCGTACTTTAAATCGTGATGACACGACAAATCCAGATAGAAACCCTGCGTTCGCCTGTGAAGGTAAAGGGGCTGCGGGGATTATTGTATACTCCAAACAAAGTGAGCCAGCATTGCAGGCTTATACGTTAACCGATGTAATGGAACGGATGCAGGTGCCGAGTGTATCAGTCAATTATGCAACGGGCGCTGCGTTATTAGAAAATATCGGACAAAACGTTACTTTGGAAAATAGAACCGGAACGGATTACGAGTACTATAATGGCACGTCAATGGCAACGCCACATGTTACAGGTGCCGCGGCATTAGTTTGGAGTACTGCACCAGAATGTAGTGTAAATGACGTGCGTCAAGCGCTGACTAATAGTGCGGATGATCTTCATACTAACGGTCGGGATGATTATACAGGACATGGCTTGGTTAACATTAAAGCTGCTGCTGATTATCTTGCAAATTTAGATTGTGCAGGCGGCACACCAGATAACAACGAGTTAGAAAATGCTGTAGCTAAAACGAATTTAACTGCTGACAAAGGGGAAGCACTGTATTTCACAATGGAAATACCTGCTAATAGTAGAGAGCTGTCATTTGTTACGTCGGGTGGGTCGGGAGATGTTGATCTGTATGTTAAATTTGGTAGTCAACCAGATTCTGCTGATTATGATTGTCGTCCTTATAAAAATGGTAATAGCGAAAGTTGTAATTTTGAAGCACCACAAGCCGGTATTTATTATCTCATGTTAAAAGCTTACAGTGATTTTTCTGATGTTAAACTGATAGGAAATTATACCGAAGATGATAATAGCAAAGGTGGTACTTTAGAAAAAGCTAACCTTTCTGCTAGTCGTGGAAGTTGGAAAATTTATACCATTGATATGCCTGCCGATATGTCATCTTTGAGTGTGACAATCTCTGGTGGTAGCGGTGATGCAGATTTGTATGTTAAACAAGGCAGCGAACCAACAACAACTAGTTATGATTGCCGTCCATATAAAAATGGTAATGCCGAAAGTTGTAATTTTACCTTTCCAAATCAAACTAAGTGGTACATTGGAGTAAGAGCATATAGCGCCTATTCCAATTTAAATTTAAAAGCAGAATGGAAGCCGTAACCTTAATTGTCAGTTAGATAAAAGCTCTTCAAATTTTTTTGGAGGGCTTTTTACTAATAACTGAGAGTGGTATTAGAAAAGTATGTTCAAGGATTCTGATATTTCTTCGATAGAATTAGATTTTAATTCAGCGTGACTCTTAATTGCTTGACGAGTTATATCAGTTAGCTTTTGTATTTTAGATTCCTTTTCGCGTATCATGGTTAATATTCTATCACCACGTTGTTTAGTTATTTTCATATCATCCTGAATGGTGTTTATTTTTTTTATAGCCCGTTTTTTATCACGAACACACTCATTCACATCTTGGTTAAGTGACTGTTGAGCGCGGCTTTCCTGATTGTTGCAGCGATTTAAACAGTTATAATCGTAATCCGTTTTATAATTACCAAAAATAGGATCTCTAACTTTCTTTTCACAGCGGGAATGGCAAGAAAAATCAACTGGTTCAGCATTACAATTAAGACTTGCATCGTCGATATAATTTTGTATTTTTTTATCAAAGAGTTTATATTTTTCAATAAGTAGCTCAACATCATGGTTGAGTGTTGTTAATTTATCCTGATCTATTTTTAACTGATTAAAATTGCTCTTGAATGCCTTTATATTTAGGATGATTTGTGTTGGAATGTCATCGAGCTGTTGTTGTATAGTTGTAATTTTTTTAGTAGCTTCTTGATACAACAGTGTTTTTTCTTCATCACTAGCTGCATTATTTAATTTATCAAACAAACTATTTTGATAATAAAATTTAAATGGGCTAGTAGAAAATATATCTTTTAAATTTTTATTTCTTGAAAAATGAATATTAAATCGATCATTTAATTGATGATATTGATTTTTGGCTTTGGTTAATGCAAGAGCAACTTGTTGCTGGTTCTCGAAGAGTGGCTTATTTTTAGATGATTTTTGAAGTAATTCTTCGTGCTGTTTTTTTAATATTGGGAGCTGCTTTTGAAGTTCTTGATAAGCTTTTTCTACCTCTTTATCTGATGCTGTTGCTATAAACTCATTGATATCTATATTGGCTTGCTCAATGTCAAAACTTTCCCCTTTTAGCTGCGCATCTTTTACTGCTAATTCAAGTAATTCTTGAGATAGTTTTTGAATCTCCTTCCGTGGTTCAGCATTGATTGTAAAACACAGCAAAAGAAAGCAAGTCAGAATAGGAATGAAGTGCTTTTTGATCATGTTGATTACCGTGTTATTAACATCATAGGTGATTAAGAAAAATTTTTATATCACTAAAAGGGATTTAATAAACATATGAAAGTTTTCAAGAAACTGCAATGTTAAATTAAGCGGAAGCAATTATGGTTAAAAATTATGGCTAACCTACTTTAACTGAGAGAATACATAATATATGATATGTATATGTTTTATATATAGAGTGTATATATTATGGGTATTGTTAAAATTTCAGACTCGCTTCACGAAGAGCTACGTAAATCTAGCAAAGTGATGGCACGTTCGATTAACTCACAAGCTGAGTTTTGGGTAAAAATAGGTATGCTTGCTGAGTTAAATCCTACGCTGACTTTCCCAGAAATTATCAAACAACAGCTAAAACAGCAGAGGTTTGATGCGACGCAAAATTTTGGGGGGAGTGATGATCAAAAAGGTGCTCATTAAAACTGAGGATGAAATCGCTCTAATGCGTGAATCAGGGCGTTTATTAGCACAAGTTTTTAAAATGCTTGATGATTTTATTGATGTAGGAGTTTCTACAATGGCAATTAATGATCGAGTTGAAGATTTTATTATTAACACTTTGCAATCAAGACCAGCAAGTTTAGGACAATATGGTTATCAATATGTGCTTAACTCCTCTATTAATGAAGTGGTTTGTCATGGAATGCCAAGTGATAGCCATTTTTTGAAAGCGACAGATATCGTTAATATTGATATTACTTTGGAGAAAAATGGTTTTATTAGCGACTCCAGTAAGATGTACATGTTTTACGGTGCCAATGAAATCGCCAAGCGCTTGGTAAATAATACTTATCAAGCAATGTGGCAAGGAATTAGAGCAGTAAAGCCTGGTGCAACGTTAGGTGATATCGGTTTTGCTATTCAGCGACAAGCAGAAATGGCTGGTTATAGTGTTGTTCGTGAATATTGTGGTCACGGCATTGGGAAAGATATGCATGAAGAGCCACAGGTATTGCACTATGGCCAACCCAATAAAGGATTGCGTTTAGAGACAGGGATGACTTTTACGATTGAGCCTATGATTAATCAAGGAAAAGCCAAAACTAAAACTAAAAAAGATGGTTGGACTGTAATCACAAAAGATAAAAAATTATCAGCTCAATGGGAGCATACGGTATTGGTAACTGAGTCTGGTTATGAAGTTTTAACATTAAGAGAAGAAGAAAAAAGGAACAAATAGTTGTTGCTACCCTTTATAAGTCATAAATTCTCCCCATTTAGTTGGTTAATATGGATAAAACTGATATTCACTAATGAGGAGCCAGCATGATTGATCTTTACTATTTTCCGACCCCTAATGGCCACAAAGTCACATTATTTTTAGAAGAAGCAAAGCTTGATTATCAACTGCATGAGATTAATATTTTAAAAGGCGATCAGTTTGACGATGAATTTTTAAAATTTTCGCCCAATAATAAAATGCCAGCGATTATTGATCAATCACCAGCTGATGGAGGAGAGCCTGTTTCTGTATTTGAGTCGGGTGCAATTTTATTGTATCTAGCTGAGAAAACTGGGTTGTTTTTATCCAAAAATTTCAGAGAACGTAAAGAAACATTAGAATGGTTGTTTTGGCAAATGGCTGGTTTTGGTCCGATGCTGGGACAAAATCATCACTTTGTTCAATATGCCCCGAAAAAAATAGATTATGCAATTGAGCGTTACGTCGGTGAGACCGAAAGACTTTATAGTGTTTTAGAAAATAGGCTGGAAGATCGAGATTATATTGTGGATGAATACTCAATTGCTGATATGGCAACCTATCCTTGGGCGAAGGGGTGGGAAGCGCAAAAAATGGATATTAAACAATTCCCAAATGTAAAAGCTTGGTTAAAACGAATTGAAAAAAGACCTGCTACTCAATCGGCTTATCAAAAAGCAGAACTGATTAAAAAAGAAGAGATGAATGACGAGAATAAGAAGGTATTGTTTGGTAATAAAAAACCAGAAAAATAATGAATCGTTCTAGGGCGTGTTTATCTTTCATTCTTTGAGATTGCCGAAGCCATTTTTTTGTCCTGCAAGGCAAAAGATGTATCCTGTAGTCATTCTACAGGTTCAGC